>CAISKJ010000896.1 GCA_903885885.1 uncultured delta proteobacterium | reverse complement strand
GGCGATCGTGTGGCCGCAGGCGGCGAGGAGCAACGCGGCGGAGAGGCGCCTCATCGCGTCACCATCGTGAGGCGTCCGTCCGCGCGCGCGCCGATGCTCTCGTCGAGGCACGACAAGATGCGGCAGCTCATCGCAGCGCGGTTGGCAGCGGAGCACGCGCAGCGCGCGGAGGCCTCGTCGCCCGCGAGCGCCGGACACGCGCGGAGCACGAGCGCGCGCACGTCGTCGCGGCACTGACGCAGCACGCAGCGGCCGGCGCCCGCCGGGGCCGCGGCGTCTTGCACGCAGGCGCGCGCGACGTCGTCGAAGTGGTCGCGGTCGGCCCAGGCGCACACGAGCGCGTCGCTCATGCAGTCGTCGTCGCGCTGGCAGTCGCGGAGGCCGTCGTCGGCCTGCTGCGGGAGCGAGACGAGCGCCGGGTCGGTGACCCCGCGGCGGCGGTTGCGATCGCTCACCACCTCGGGGCGGCTGCCGCAGGGGGGCCACTGGCGCACGAAGTCGATCACGGCGTCGCGCTGCTCGACGCGCGTATCGACCTGCGTGGTGTTGCGCTGCAGCACGAAGAAGCCCGAGCCGCCGCCGGCGATGTAGTTGTTGACCGCGGCCGCGTAGGAAGCGCTGAGCGACAGGGGCACCATGCACCGGTGCGCGGCGGGCTCGCAGAGGGAGCGGCGCTCGGGGTCGGTGGCGTCCCACCCCGCGGGGTTGCACTCGGCGTCGTTCTCGCAGCGCGCGCCGTCGGTGCGCAGGCCGATGTTGATCGTCTCGGCGCAGGCCGCGAGCGTCTGGGACTGGCCCTGCGCGTCGGTGCGTGAGCAGGGACCGCACACGATGACCGCCCTCGCCCCCGCGATCTGCGCCTGCGAGGTGCAGCCTCGTCCGCCCGAGCGGCGCGCGACGAAGTCGAAGACCTCGCGCACCTCGCGCCCCGAGAGGTTCATGGTGGTGATCGAGTTGTCGAAGGGAAACACGTTGAAGAGCTGGTCGATGCTGACCGCGCCCGCGGGGATCGAGTCGCGAATGCCCAGCGTGTTGGTGAGCGCGAAGTCGGTCTGCACGCCGAGGCGCAGCCACATGCTCGTCGTGACGAGGTTTCCGATCGCCGAGTCGCCGCCCGAGGGCGCCACGCGCGTGACGTCGGAGGGCGCGTAGCCCACGAGGTTGTCGAGGTTGGCCACCGTGTCGAGGGCGCGCGCGTAGGGCTCGAGGAGGCGCTCCATCGTGGGCTCTTCGGGCACGTGGCGGTCGACGGGGTAGAGCGTGTAGCGGTGCGCGACGACCTCCCAGCGGTTGATGGGGTCGTAGCTGCTCTCGCGCCCCGGCATGATGCGCGTTGGGTCGTTGGAGAGCACCGTGTCGAGGCGCCCGAGGTACTTCATGAACGCGCCCGAGTGCTGCAGCAGCACCCGGCGCGGCGTGCAGCGACGCTCGCGAAAGCCCCGCGCGACCTGCCAGTAGGTGCGTGTGCCTTGGGGCGCGCAGGTGCCGAAGGAGCTGCAGCAGTCGCCCGGCGCGCATGCGGCGATGTTCGACGGGTCGAGCGTGGGGTCGGCGAGCTGCGGGATGAAGTGCTCGCCGCGGGCGTTGACCGCGCGGCAGTCTTCGACCTCCTGTGTGGGGTTGAGCACGATGTGGAGGTGCCCGCCGAGCACGACGTCGACGCCCGTGGTGTTCTCGAGCATGCGGATGTCGTCTTCGAGGCCGACGTGCGACACGACCACGACCACGTCGGCGCCCTCGCGGCGCACGCGGTCGATGTAGAACTGCGCCGTCTCGACGGTGTTGAGGGGCGTGATGCCGAGGCGGTTGGGCTGGTCGAAAATCGATGTGATCGACGACAGGTTGCCGAGCCCGATGACGCCGACCTTGAGCCCGCGGAGGTCGAAGAGCGTGTAGGGCCGCGCGACGCGCGCGAGCTCGGAGCTGCCGGGCGTGGTCGGGTCGTCGAACAGGTAGTTGGCCGCGAGCACGGGGAACGTGGCCCAACGCTGAAACTGCCGCGCGAAGTTCAGCGCACCGCGGTCGAACTCGTGGTTGCCGACGACCACGGCATCGACGCCGGTGTGGGCGAGCGCGCGCACCTCGGCCTCGCCCTGAAAGAAGTTGAAGATGGGTGCGCCCTGGAAGCAGTCGCCGGAGTCGAGGTGGAGCACACGATCGGCGCGGCGACGCTCACGCTGGATGAGCCAGTTCATGCGCGCGGCGCCGCCGAAGGGGGCGTTCTCGGCGCGGAGGCCGAGGTTCTCGTCGGTGGTGTTGACCTGCTGAAAGTACGGGAAGAGGCGCGAGTGCCAGTCGGCCGTGTGGAGCAGCGTGAGCCCCACGTCGCCCTGGAGGCGCGTAGGCTCACCGTTTCCGGTGCCGCAGCCCGCGACGAGCGCGACGGCGGCGCACGCGAGGAGCGCGAGGCGCAAGTACCAGACACCGGGGCGTCGCGCGCGAGGGCTCACCTGCGCGACGCATACCGCCGAACCTGCGTACGCATCAAGGCAACGTTTGCCTCAGCGCTCAGCGCACGCGGGGAAAGCCCATGGCAGTCGAGAGCCCGTCGATGACGTCGGACCAGTGCTCGATCGACGCGAGCACGACCATGAGCGCGGTGATGATGAGCACGTCGTGGCCGTGGACGCGCGGCGCCTCGTGGGCGCACTCAGGTCGCTCTCGATACGGACCGCCTCGGGAGAGTGCCATGGTGCGAGTGTGCATCATTTTTCGGTCGGGCCGGTGGCTGCACGTTGCTTGACCGCGGGCCCATACGCGCAGAGCATCCGTGGGCAATTTCCAGCCCCGATGCGCGGTGCGTCGGCGCGCTCCTGAGAACCTGTCATGCATCGACCGTTGAAGAATCTCTCCTTCGCCCTCGCCCTCGCCCTCGCGCTCGGCTGCAGCAGCAGCGGCGGCGGCACACCGTCGACCGACGCGAGCGCTGTCGACATGTCTACCCCCGACGCCCCGCGCGTCGACGTGCAAGACGCCGGCGACGCCGCGGTCGATCGCCCCCGCGCGGACAGCGGCTGTCCCGTTGACCCGACGCCCACCGGCACCTCGCAGGCGGGGGCGATGTGCACCGGCGACGCGCAGTGCGGCGGCGGCGCGCTCACGTGCGACGACGGCATCGCGGGCGGCTACTGCACCACCGACTGCGTGAACTCGACGGCGCAGGCCTGCGAGCAGGCCCAGTGCGGCGGCCGCGGCGCGACGTGCCTCTCGCTCGGCGACGGCGCCGACGCGGTGTCATTCTGCGCGCCGACCTGCACCCCCACGGCGCGCGCGGGCAACCCCGGCTCGTGCCGCGCGGGCACGGTCTGCACGGGCTGGTGGTACACGCACGACGGCGCCGAGCCCGACGCGACGGGGTGCGAGTACTTCTGTCAGACCGACGCCCAGTGCGGCGCGGGCGCTCGTTGCTTTACGCGCACCGGCGAGTGCGGCGATCAGACCGTGGTGATGACCCGTCGTCCAGACGGCTCGCCCTGCGACCCGTCGCTCGAGACGGGCGATCCGCCGATGAACACCCAGTGCCGCGGCGTGTGCTTTCAAGAGACCGACGACCCGCACCAGGGCATCTGCGGCAGCCTCGTGAACCTCGCCGTGACGCCCGACTGCCCCGACAACCCTTCGCGCGTGCGCGCGATCGCCCCGTCGAACGACAACGGTCGCACGGACAACCTCGGGCTGTGCATCTACCTCGAAGAGATATCACAGCCATGTGATATCACGGATTTCATGATATGTTCCCCTATATCATGGCACCTGCGCGGCGGGATGGCGCGG
>CAISKJ010000895.1 GCA_903885885.1 uncultured delta proteobacterium | reverse complement strand
CTACGAAGTCGAGGAAGTCCTCGCCGACGAGCTCGTCGGGGACGCCGTGCATCGGGTCGCCCATGCCTACGTCGACGCCGAAGCGCGCGCCGTAGATCTGCCCCGCGAGGGTCGCCGCGACTCGAAACCGCCGACCTTCATAGACGGCGTCTTCGATCTCGGGATGCGTCGGGTCGGGCTCGACAGCGAACACGAGGTGGTCCCCGAGCGCGAGCGCAGCGGCTTCTTGGAGCCGCACGAGCACCGTGTTGGGATCGCCCGAGGCGCGCAGATCGATGTCCTTCGTGCTGCGTGCGTTCGAGAGGCGCAGCTCCAGCGCGAGACCGCCTTTCAACGTCGCGGCGCGGCCAAGCACGCGCGCCACACGCGCCAGCAGCCGCTCCATCACGAAGCGCTGCCGCACGCGGTTGACGAGCACACCGCGCTGCAACGCGCGCTTCTTGAGCCGGTCTTCGAGGGCGACCTTGAAGGCCGCCGGAGTCTTGTAGATCTTGAGCTCGGTCACGCGGCGCCTTCGCGTCGCGCGCGGTGGAGTCGGTTCGCGACGGCGGGGGTAATGAGCTTGCGCCCGCGCGCCTGGGTGATCGCCTGCTCGATCCAAGACGCGTCGACGTGAGCCTCGATGCAGTCGGTGATGGTGCGGGCGGGCGTCGTGATCGGGATGTACCCGAGCCAT
Source organism: uncultured delta proteobacterium (assembly GCA_903885885.1). Classification (GTDB taxonomy): domain Bacteria; phylum Myxococcota_A; class Polyangia; order Polyangiales; genus CAISKJ01. The sequence goes on along the minus strand of CAISKJ010000895.1, from coordinate 6,781 downwards.
TGCACGTCGCCCTCGGGCAACGCATCCACGTGGAGCACGACATGGCCCGGCTTCGCGAAGCGTGCGTAGCGCCACGAGTGCGGCACGGTCATGTGCACCCGCGCGGGCAGTGCGTCGGAAAGGTCGTGCAGAAAGAGTGCGGTGGCGTGGCTGAACACGGCGTCTTCGCCCGACCAGAGCCACAGGGCGACGAGCTCGTCGTGCTCCGTCGGGGAGGCGCTCGCGAAGCGATACACGCCCCGCATTTCGCGGCGGACCCAGCCCTTGCCCACGCGGTACCGCAGGAGCTGCGGCGAGATGTGATGCGCCTGCGCCTCGTCGGCGGTGAAGAACCCCGCGCGAGCGCGCGCGGCCGCCATGAGCCCCGTCCAGTCGGGCGTGAGATCGCTGGTGTGGCTGATCGACATGGCTCGCAATTTATAAAGCATGACTTCACAAACTACAAACCGCGCCCCTGCGGTTCACGCGAGCGGCGCGCGGACGATCCCCTCCAGCGCGCGCGTCGTCTCCTCGGGCGAGGCGCTCATCGGGGCCGCCACGATGGCGAGCTCTACGCGGCGATGGCCCGCGGGCACACGCGCGCGGGTGGCGACCTGCCCGCGCTCCACGAGCGAGCGGAACGCCTCGTCGGACGTCGGGTACACCAGGCACGTCACCACGCGCGGGGCGTCGAAGAGCGTGGAGTAGGCCAGCGCCTGGTGCACGTCGGCGCGGTGTCGCTCGCGCACAACCTCGGTGACGCGCGCCCACCCGTCGCGGTCGATCTGCTCGGCGTGGCGCTTGTACTTCGCGTCGAGCACCAGCACCGTGTCGTCGCGCGCGAGCACCGCGTCGGGCACGAGCGACCGCAGCGACCCCGCGTGCGAGGGGTGCCACACCAGCGACGCGCGCGTCTCGCCGCGGCGACCGACGCGCAGGCGAGAACCCGTCGCGCGCGCCACCCGCTCGGCCAGCGTCTCGACCCACGCCTCGAAGAAGGCCTCCATGTCGAGCATCCATGCGAGGCCTTCGAGGTCGCTCAAGCCCGCGAGGCCGCGCTCGTCGGCCGTCCACTCGATGGCCTGGAGGCCCTCGCGATAGGCCGCGGTCGTCATCGGTCGGCGCTTCCATCCGTCGAAGGTCGCGCTCCGCGCAGGCCGCGGCGGGGTACCGCGCACGCGGGCCAGGAGCTCGTCGCAGCGCGCGAGCAGCTGCAGCACCACGGCCCCCGCGGCCCGCTGCGAGAGCAGGGCGTCGCGCTGCGCGCGGAGGGTGGCGTGGATGGCGGCGCGGAGGTCTTCGTCGTCGCGCAGGTCGGGGAAGGCGCAGGGCACCTCGGTGGCGCGCCCAGCGGCGATGCGCTCGTTGGCGTAGCGCTCCCAGCGCACGGCGCCGCGTGGGGCGGAGAGGTCGGCCTCGGTCACCGTGAACCTCCGCGCGAGGCGATCGAGCAGCGCCTGCATGCGCGCGAGCACCACCGACGACATCACCCATCGGGGAACGTGGCGCTCTGATTGAGGCAGCTCGTGCAGCGGAAGGAGCCGCGGTACGACGCGAAACCCCGTCGTCGCGAGCACCGCGCCGAGCGAGGGCCACTCGAAGCGCGGCTCGATCACGAGGCCGAAGTCGGGCCGCCCCGTGAGCGGCGACACCAGCGGAAACGCGCCCACGCGCGACGACGTGTGGAGCTCGATGACCGACGCTCCGCCGCGCCGTCGCACGCTCGCGTCGACCTCGAAGTCGCGCAGGATGCCGCGGTTGGCGTCGAGCAGGCTCAGCGCGCGCGCCTCGGCGGCGACCGAGGGATCGCGGCCCTGTCCTCCGAGCCACGCGAGCGCGTCGACGCACACCTCGGAGGAGTCGGTCACGCGCTGACAACCGCGCGGCATCGCCGACGCGACCGCGCGCGCGGGCCACGCGGGGCCCTTGAGCTTCGTCGGAGGGCGCCCCATCGGCTACGCGCCTGCGCTGGCCTCGACCCAGTCGAGGTACGCGCGGACCTCGTCGGCGAAGCCCCCGACGTAGCCCTGGGCGAGGTACTCGCGCAGCAACGGAGCGAGCTCGCTCTTGAGCTTGCGCGCGGCCCGCGCGTCGTCGCCGAGAAAGTACGCGTGGCCGGGCATGAGCGCGAAGGCGTCGTCGCTCGCGTGTTCGAGAAAGGTCGAGAACAACCGCTCGAACGCGCTTTGCAGAAGTGGTCCCGCGCTCGCCTGCACCACCGACGCGGAGGGCCACATGGGCACGAAGGCGAACCTCCGTCGTACGGCCACGTCGAGGATCGCGATGCTCCGATCGGCGCTGTTCATCGTGCCGAGCACGTGGAGGTTGGGCGGGAGCCGCAGCGTTCGGCCGAAGGGCGCGCCGAAATCGTGGGCGAGGGTCACGACGCGATCGGGCGAGTCGGGCTCGAAGAGGTAGATGGCCTCGCCGAGCACCTTGGAGAGGTCGGCGCGGTTGATCTCGTCGATGTGCAGGAGGTAGTCGCGCGTCGGGTCGGCGAGCGCGGCCGCGGCGGCGCGCAGGAGGTGGCCCGGCGTCGCGACGAAGCGCAGTCCGAGCTCGCCGGCGTCGCTGCGAGGCGCGAGGCCGCCCACGAAGGTCTCGTAGGTGGTGCCCGGATGAAACTGGATCGAGGTGCCCTGCGCGACGTAGCGGTCTCGCAAGAGGCCGTCGGCGAGGCGCGTCTTGCCGACCCCTGGCGGCCCCTCGACGATGACGAAGCGCCGCTGCTTGAGGAGCGCGACGACGTCGTCGCCGGTGGCCGACACGAAGGTGTTCGCGAGCCACGCGGAGCGCAGCTCGTCGCGCGATTTCTTGTGCGGGCTGAGGGGCTCGAGGTCGCGCTCTTCGAAGAACAGATCGGCGAACGAGGTGAAGGCGTCGCGCGTGAGGGCGTCGTGCGCGGCGTCTCTCGGCCCCGGCGGAACGAACGCGCCGTAGATCTCACGGCCGTACTTGCCGATGGCGTTCGGGTACTCGGCGAGGAGCTTGCGCGTGGCGTGTGGGAGTTCTTGATCGACGCGTACCGGGTCGCGCTTGGACCACGCGCAGAGTTCTTTCGCGCGGCCGTTGAGCCAGCGCGCGATGGCTGCGACCTTGCGCGCGTGCCCGGGGCGACCGAGCACCTGCTCGTCGGGCGAGAGGCCGTGCGTCCCGGTCACCATGGACACGAGCGCGGGTCCTTGCTTGCGGGGAAAGAGCACCACGCTCAGGCCGCCGTAGGGCCCCGACTTCGGCTGCCCCGGCGCGATGAGCGCTGCGTAGGGCGCGGCGTCGTCGCTCGTGTCGCCGTTCACACGGATGGCGTGGAGGTTCTTCGCGCGGGCGGGGTATCGCTCGGCCACGAACGCGTCGAGCGCCTCGCGGGCGAGCACGTCCCACTTGCCGTCGAGCGGTGCGTAGATGAGTTCGGCGAGCGTCGTCATGCGGCGCCAGGTTATCGGCCCGGCACCGCGGCACAAGGCCGAAGGTCACTGCGACAACGAACACGCTCACCCGCTTGGGGGCAGGTGTACTCACTCGGTGAGATCACCGCCCGCCGCGTCGAAACGCTGCGTTTTGCGGCATTTGCTAGTGCCCAGGGACGGAATCGAACCGCCGACACGGGGATTTTCAGTCCCCTGCTCTACCAACTGAGCTACCTGGGCAACCCCGTTGAAAACGGGAGCGAACGTCTATCGCAGCCCCTGCCGCCTTGTCAACGTTCTCTTCGCGACTTCAGCACCGCGCGCAGCGCTTCTTCCAAAACGTCGTAGCGGAAGCGGTATCCCGCGGCGAGGGCCGCGCGCGGAACGGCCCGCTGGCCCGTGAGCAGCACGTCGGCGAACTCGCCCAGCGCCGCGCGCAGCGCGAAGCCCGGCACCGGGAGCCACGACGGGCGGCCCAGGGCGGCCCCGAGCGCGCGGGCGAAGTCGCCGAAGCGCGCGGGCGACGGGGCCGTGACGTTGACCGCGCCGCGCACCGCGCCGTCGTCGAGCGCCAGCAGCAGAATGCCCACCGCGTCGTCGAGGTGAACCCACGGAAAGTACTGCCGCCCGCTCCCCACCGGGCCCCCGACGAAGAGCTTGAACGACGGCAGGATCGCGTCGAGCGCGCCCCCCGCGTCGCCCAGCACCACGCCGATGCGCGGGCGCACCACCCGCACACCCAGCGCCGTGGCGCGCTCGGCCTCGGCCTCCCAGGCGCGGCATACGCGTGCGAGGAAGTCGTCGCCCGCGGGCGTCTCCTCGTCGACCTCTTCGTCGCCCCGCGCGCCGTAGTAGCCCACGGCGCTCGCGTTCACCAGCGTGTGCGGGCGCGGCGCGGCGGCGGCCATCGCGTCGACCACGGCGCGCGTCACGTCGACGCGGCTGCGCAGAATGAGCTCCTTGCGCGCGGCGCTCCACCGGCCCGACGAGACGGGCTCGCCCGCGAGGTTGATCACCGCGTCGAGGCGCGACATCACCGCGGCCGACACCGCGCTGAGCGCGAGCACCTCGACCTCGGGCCCGAACACCTTTGCGCTGCGCGCGGGGTCGCGCGTGAAGGCCACCACGCTGTCGCCGCGCGCGTGCAGCGCGCCGATCAGCCTGCGACCGATAAACCCTGTAGCCCCGGTGACTCCTACGCGCATGATGGGTCGTGACGCTCCTGCCGCTCCGATGCAGCGGGCGCCGCGGTCGACTCAGCGCGCGTCACGGCGGCTGCGAGGCCGCGAGCTCGCGCAGCGTGCGCGCGTCGGCGGCGGAGACTCCCAGCGCGGCGCCGTCGACGGCGGGCGGCGGCGCCGCGCCCGTGAGCGCGCGGTAGAGCACGCAGGCGGCCAGCCACGTTCCCGCGACGGAGGGGTGGCTGCCGTCGGAGGCGTAGAGGTCGATCGTCGGGTTGGCCGTGAGCGAGGCCATCCACGCGGTGCCGACGTGCGCGACGGTCGAGCCCGCCACCATCGCGCCCACCTGCGCGTAGGCCTGGTCGAGGCGGCGTCCGAACACCGGCAGCGAGCCCCCGGACCACGCCTGCGCGTACACCGCGTCGCCCGCCGCGCGGGGCCACGTCGCGTAGTACACGGGGCGCGCGCGGTTCGCCGTGATGAGGCTCGCGAAGCGCACGCCGTAGGTGCGAAACTCGGTGTAGTTCAGCACCGGCGTGACGCTCTGCTCCTGGAGCACCACCGCGTCCCACCCGCCGGCCATGATGCGCTGCGGGGCCGTGTTGGTCTCCCAGTGGTTGCGCAGCGTGGCGCCGCCCACCGTCACGCTGTCGACCTCGATCGCCGTCGCGCCGCTCGCGCGCGCCATCGCGGCGAGCAGCGCGGGGAGGTCGTTCACGTAGGTGTAGCTGTTGCCCACGAAGAGCACGCGCAGCCGCGAGGGCGCGGCTACGTCGGGCGGCGCGTCGGCCGCCGCGCCGTCGGTGTCGGCCCCGTCGGGCGCGGTGCCGTCGGGCGCTGTGACGTCGGTCGCAGCGACGTCGGTGACGGGCGTCGCATCGGTCGCGGCGTCGGGGCGCGGGAGCGTCGGGGCGGGCGTGGCGTCGCTGCACGCGAGCGCGAGCGCCGAGGCGAGGGCCGTGAGCAGGAGGCGCATGGGCGCCGAAGCTACCACGCGTAGACGTTGCGGGCGCCGTGGCGGGCCACGAGGCCGTCGACGTACGCGATGAGCGCGTCGCGGCGACGGAGCAGCGAGCGGATCTGCGTGTCGGTGAGCGGCGGGTGCTCGTGGTCGGGGTCGAGCGCCATCTCGGCGCGCACGGTGGCGTCGGTCATGGCGCGGGCGCGGTCGATCACCGAGCGGTTGAACTTCTGCGTGTGCCGCAGCCACTGCATCGAGCGGTGCATGAGCCCGTCGACGAAGGGCTCTTCGAAGCCGCCGTTGTTGTCGCGGTACACGAGGTGCCCGGCGGGGTCCATGGGCACGTTGGAGCCGCTCCAGCGGTCCCAGTTGCCGGTGAGAAAGTCGAACACGAGGAGCGTCGAGATGTCTTCGGCGCGCGAGGCGCGGTCCGGCGGAATGGTGTCGCCCTGGCGCAGCCAGCGCGTCCATCGCTCGATCTCGCGGGCGTCGTCGATCATCGAGTCGCGCATCACGGGCACCCAGTAGAGGGCCGCGCCGCGCGCGTTGTCGGCGCGGTCGAACACGATGGGCACGGTGCTGTTGCGCGCGAGGCGCAGCGAGGCCCGGTTGACCACCCGCGAGATCACCGGCGGCACGCGCGTGAGGCCCAGGAGGCGGTTGAGCCGGTAGGCCGCGATCTCGGCGCGGTAGCGCTCGCAGTGGTCGGTGTAGCAGGGCTTGAAGGCGGCATCGAGGTCGCCCGTGAGGTCGAGGTAGAAGTTGACGCTCGTGCTCCCCACCGCGCGGCGGCCGTCGATGTGGCCGTTGCGGATCGCGTCGAGGATGCGGTCTTCGTTCACGCCGCCGAAGAGGCGCGCGGGGCCTCGCGGGGCCGGCGGGCGCTGCGCGGGCGCCGTCGTCTGCGCGCGCAGGCGGCCCGCGTTGGCCTGAAGAACCTGCCCCTGCGGGGAGGGCTGCGTGTGCGCCGCCGCCGCGCCGAGGAGCACCGTGAGCCCAAGCGAGATCCACGCCGTTCGTCGCATGCCCGAGCGACTACCACAGCTCCCGCGGCGGGCGCGAATCTGTGACCCATCGAAGGGGCGCCGCGCGGGGCTGCCACAAGTTCGCCACGGACGTTCCAGCGAACCTCCACGGGTCGTACCGCGAGGTCTCCACATCGGGGCGCGATGCTTCTCTTCGCAGGGCGTCGCGCTGTCGGCGCCCTCGAAGGAGACGTTACCCCACCGATGATCTCGACCCCCCTCTCGTTG
>CAISKJ010000894.1 GCA_903885885.1 uncultured delta proteobacterium | reverse complement strand
TACCTCGGCGACGCCCCGCGGGTGCGCTCCGAGGGCAAGCGCTTCGACGTCGCCGTCGAGCACCTCGCGCAGCCCGACGACCGACCGCTCCACGTTCTCGTGGCCGACGCGCTGCGACGACTCTTGCGAGCGGGACTCGACGGAGACGTGCTGGTGTTTCTCCCGGGCGCCGCCGAGATTCGTCGGTGCATGGGCGCGTGCGACCCGATCGCGGCGGGCGCCGACATGGTGGTGCTCCCCCTCCACGGCGAGCTCTCGCCCGCTGAGCAAGACCGCGCGGTCAACCCCGGACCGAAGCGCAAGGTGATCCTCTCGACGAACGTGGCTGAGACGAGCGTCACCATTGACGGCGTGACGGCTGTCATCGATGGCGGCCTCGCGCGCGTCGCGTCGCACGCCCCGTGGTCGGGGCTGCCCGTGCTCCGCGTCGCACGGATCTCTCGCGCGTCGGCGGCGCAGCGCGCGGGGCGCGCGGGGCGCACGCGTCCCGGCCGCTGCGTGCGGCTCTACACCCGCCACGATCACGACACGCGGCCCGAGCACGACACCCCCGAGGTGCGTCGCCTCGACCTCGCCGAGACGGCCCTCGAGCTCCACGCCGCGGGCGTGCGCGAGCTGGCGAAGTTCGAGTGGTTCGAAGCGCCCGGCGCGCAGTCGCTCGACGCCGCCGAAGGGCTCCTTCGCATGCTCGACGCCATCGACGACGGGGGTGCGCTCACCGCGATCGGTCGCCGCATGGTCACGCTGCCACTGCACCCGCGCGTGTCGCGCATGCTCATCGAGGCAGAGGCGCGCGGGGTGGGCGAGGCCGCCTGTGCCATGGCAGCGATTCTGGGCGAGCGCGACATCGTGGCGTCGCGCCGCGGCGCGGGCCGGTCGCGCGATACCGTTCGCGGAGCTCCCATGCGCGATGAGCGCGGCGACTCCGACGTGACGTCGGCCCTCGCGCGCTTCGAAGACGCGCGGCGCTTCGAGTTCGATGCGATGACGGTGCGCGACCTCGGCCTCGACGCCGGGGCAGTGCACGCGGTCGAGCGCGTGCGCAAGCAGCTGCTGCGCACGCTGGGGCGGGGGCGCGGCGCCACCGACGGACCGCTCTTGGCACCCGGTGATCCCGACGAGGCGTTGCGAATGGCGCTCCTCGCGGCGTACCCCGACCGCGTGGCGCGGAGGCTGCGCGGGAATGAGTTCACACTCGTCGGCGGCGGCACCGCGTCGCTCGCCGAGGCCAGCGAGGTGCGCGACGCCGAGTTCATCGTCGCGGTCGACGCCGAGGAGCGTGTCGATGGGCGCGCGAAGGGCGTCGTCGTTCGCATGGCGAGCGCCGTCGAGCCCGAGTGGATGCTCGAGCTCTTCCCCGACGCCATTCGCGAGAGCGTCGAGGCGCGGTGGAACGCCGAGGCCGAGCGCGCCGACGTGGTCTCGCGGCTCATGTACCGCGCGCTGGTGCTCGACGAGACGCGCTCGCCTCGCAGCGAGGCCGCCGACCGCGCAGCCGCGCAGCTCGTCGCAGAGAAGGCCGTCGCGCGGGGCGTTCGGAGCTTCGCGGGCGACCCCGAGGCGCTCGATCGGTGGCTCGCGCGCGCGGCCTTCGTGGCGACGCACGCGCGCGAGCTCGCGATGCCCGTGCTCACCGAGGCCGACGCGGTCGAGGCGCTGCGGGCGCTGTGCGAGGGGTGCCGGAGCTTCGCGGATCTGCGCGGCACGTCCGTGCTCGACGCCCTGCGCGAGCGCCTCGATGGACCCCAGCGACGCGCGATGGAGACGCACGCCCCCGAGCGCGTTACGCTCCCCGGGGGCCGCGCGGTGAAGGTCAACTACGAGCCCTCGAAGTCGCCGTGGATCGAGTCCCGGCTGCAAGACTTCTTCGGCCTCGGCGCGGGCCCCTCGGTGGCGATGGGGCGCGTTCCACTGGTGCTCCACCTGCTTGCGCCCAACCATCGCGCGGTGCAGGTCACCACCGACCTGGCCGGCTTCTGGGAGCGCCACTACCCGTCCATTCGCAAGGAGTTGTGTCGGAAGTACCCGCGCCACGCGTGGCCCGAAGACGGCCGCACGGCGACGCCTCCCGAGCCACGGCGTCGGTGATTCGGGTTATAGGAGTCGGCGATGCTCGAGCTGCTCATCGTGCGACACGGCGAGTCGGAAGGTAACGCCGCGGGAATGTTCACGGGCCACGGCCCTTCGCCGCTCACCGCGCGCGGCCTTCGTCAGGCCGAGGCGGTGGGCGCTGCGCTGTGCCTCCCGAGGCCCGACGCGGTGTACGTGAGCGACCTCCCACGCGCCGTGCAGACGGCGCAGCCGCTCCTCGCGCGCACGGGCCTCGAGCCCGTGCTCACGCCCGAGATCCGCGAGCGCGACATGGGCGCCTTCGTGGGCATGCGCTTCGAGGAGCTTCAGGCGCAGCACCCCGACGGGTGGCAGGCCATCGTGCGCCGCGACCGCGAGTACTGCCCACCCGGCGGCGAATCACACCGGGCTTGCTGCGACCGCGTAGCGCGCTTCCTCGATGGGCTCCGCGCGCGCCACGCGCAGGGCAGGGTGGTGCTCGTGAGCCACGGGGTTGCCATTCATCACATGCTCTGGCACCTGCTCGGGCGCGGGGGTGAGCACACCGTGTTCGTCACCGAAAACTGTTGCGTGCACCGCATCGAGTTTCACGCCGACGGGCGCGTGCGCGTCGCCGCGCTCAACGACGCGCGGCACCTCGCGGGTGTGTGACCGCGGCTGCGTAGCGTGCATCGTAGGTCCGAGCTTCCGTTACTCAACGAGGGTCAGATGCGCTTCATCTCGGTCGCCTGTGTCGTCGCAACCATGTCTCTCAACGCGTGCGCGCCCGACGTCGTCAGCGCGACGCCCGACGCCGCCGCCGACCAGCCCGCGCCGCGCGACGTCGCGCTGGTCGACGTTGCGGTGGCCGACGTCGCTTCGCCCGATGCAGGGCTCGACGCGACGGCACCCGACGTGGCAACGCCTGACGCGCCCGACCCCGTCGACG
>CAISKJ010000893.1 GCA_903885885.1 uncultured delta proteobacterium | reverse complement strand
GGTGGCGAATCGTGCCACCCTCCGTGATCGTGAAGCCCTTCAACCGCTCTGAGCTCACCCTCGCCGACCCCATCGCCGCCGCCGACGGCATCGCCGCAACCTTGAGGGAGCAGGTGCTCGGCACGCTGCGCCGCAAGGGCCTCGTGGTGGGCATCTCCGGGGGCATCGACAGCGCGCTGTGCACCGCCCTCGCGGTGCGCGCGTTCGGCCCCAAGAAGGTGCTCGGGCTCTTCATGCCCGAGGCCGCGTCGTCGTCCGAGTCGCTCGCGTTCGGCAAGCTCCTCGCGGCGCGCTTCGAGATCGCCACCGTCACCGAAGACCTCGCCCCCGCGCTCGCCGCCGTGGGGTGCTACGCGCGGCAGGATGAGGCCATTCGCAAGGTGTTTCCGCAGTACGCCGTCGGGTGGAAATCGAAGCTCGTGATCCCCTCCATCCTCGAGGGCGACCGGCTCAACATCTCGCGCGTCGTGGTCGAGTCGCCCGACGGCGAGCGGCTCAGCGCGGCGCTCCCCCTCGACGCGTACCTGCAGCTCGTGGCGGCCACCAACTTCAAGCAGCGCCTGCGCACGACGATGGAGTACTACCACGCCGACCGCACGCACTACGCGGTGTGCGGCACGCCCAACCGCCTCGAGTACGACCAGGGCTTCTTCGTGAAGGGCGGCGACGGCCTCGCCGATGTAAAGCCCATCGCGCACCTCTACAAGACGCAGGTGTACGCGATGGCCCGCGCCCTCGGCGTGCCCGACGAGATCTGCAACCGCGCGCCCACCACCGACACCTTCTCGCTCCCGCAGGGGCAAGACGAGTTCTATTACGCCCTCCCCTACACCGAGATGGACGTCTGTCTCTACGCGCGCAACCACGACGTGCCCGCCGACGCGGTGGCCGCCGAGGTGGGGCTCACCGTCGATCAGGTCGAGCGCGTGTACAAAGACATCGACGCCAAGCGCCGCGCCACGCGCCCGCTCCACGTCACGAGCCTCCTCGCCGAGCCGGTGCCCGAGGCGGGGCGCTGATGGTCGCGCGCACCGCGCCGTCCCTCCTCGAGCAGGCGGCGCAGCGCGCGCCCGACAAGGTCGCGCTGGTCGCGCAAGACCGCAGGGTCACCTACGGCGAGCTCGACGCCCGCGCCAACCGCATCGCGCACGCCCTCCGCGCGCGCGGCGTGAAGCGCGGCGACCGCGTGGTGATCTTCGGCGAGAACTCCGTCGACGCCGCCGTGTGCCTCTGGGGCGCCCTCAAGGCCGACGCCGCGTTCGTCATGGTGAGCGGGCAGATGCGCGCCGAGAAGCTCGCGTACGTGCTCGCCGACTGCGGCGCGGCCGCGCTCATCGCCGACGCCATCGTGGCGCCGCACTGGGTCGGCGCGTGCACCCTCCTGGGCGAACGGTGCCCGCCCGTGCTGGTGGCCGCGGGGCTCTCGCAGACGGGCGCGGCGCGCTCCGTCGCCATCGCGCGCGACGCGGGCCTCGCGCGCTGCGACGCCCTCGACGACGCCACCGCCGACGCGCCCGCCACGGCCCCCGCGCGCGCCTCCCTCGACGTCGACCTCGCGATGATCATCTACACCTCGGGCAGCACCGGCGACCCGAAGGGCGCGATGCTGTCGCACCGCAACGTCGAGTTCTCGAGCTGGAGCATCACCACGCTGCTCGAGAACACGGCCGACGACGTGATCCTCAGCGCGGTGCCCCTGTCGTTCAACTACGGGCTCTACCAGTGGCTCATGACCGTGCGCCTCGGCGCCACGCTGGTGCTCGAGCGCGGCTTCACCTTCCCGATGCACGTGCTCGCGCGCGCCGCGGCCGAGCGCGCCACGGGCTTCGCCGGCGTGCCCACGATGTTCGCCATGCTGGCCGAGCTGCGCGACGTGAAGCCGCCCGACCTCGCGTCGGTGCGCTACGTGTCGAGCACGGCGGCGCAGCTCCTGCCGCGGCACGTCGAGGCCCTCGCGCGCATCTTCCCCAACGCGAAGGTGTACTCGATGTACGGCCTCACGGAGTGCAAGCGCGTCTCGTGGCTGCCGCCCGCCGACCTCGCGCGCAAGCCCGACTCCGTGGGCATCGCCATCCCCGGCACCGAGTTCTGGCTCGTCGACCGCGACGGCGCGCGCCTCGCCAACCCCAACGAGGGCGAGCTCGTCGTGCGCGGCGCGCACGTGATGCTGGGCTATTGGAACAAGCCCGAGCTCACCGCGCGCTGCCTGCGCCCGGGGCCGCTCCCGGGGGAGCGCGTGCTCTACACGGGCGACCTGTGTCGCATCGACGACGAGGGCTACCTCACCTTCGTGGCCCGCATGGACGAGGTGATCAAATCGCGCGGCGAGAAGGTCGCTCCGCGCGAGGTCGAGCGCGCCCTCGAGCGCCTCGAGGGCGTGCGCGAGTGCGCTGTCATCGGCGTCGAAGACCCGGTGCTCGGCGCGGCGGTGAAGGCCTTCGTGGCGCTCGAAGAGTCGTGGCGCGGTCGCTACACCGAACGCGACGTGATCCAGCGCGCGGGCCAGTGGCTCGAGTCGTACATGGTGCCGAAGCACGTGGTGTTCGTCGACGCGCTGCCCAAGACCGACATGGGCAAGATCACCAAAAAAGGCTTGCAGTAAGCGCTTTTAGTTGGGACCGAAGGGGTCGCCGAGGGGCCCCGTCTCGGTCGGCGACACGGCGCCCGCAGGCGCGCGCAGCCGCGCGGCGCCGGCG
>CAISKJ010000892.1 GCA_903885885.1 uncultured delta proteobacterium | reverse complement strand
CACCTCGGCGAGGCGATCGCGGTGAAACTCCCGCTGCTTCTCGTCGGTGACGTCGACCACGATGCCGCGCATGCGCGCGGGCGCCCAGCGGTCGTCGAAGTCGGTCATGTGGCTGCTGCGCAGCCAGCGCAGCGCGCCGTCGGGGAGGTGCACCCGATACTCCGCCGTCGCCGCGGGGCTCGCGTCGGCGCCGTAGAGCTCCGCCAGGTCGTCGGGGTGCACGCGCGCTTCGAAGAGGCGCTGCGTCGGGGTCACCGCGCCGCGCGCATACCCCAGGAGGTCATACAGCGCGTCCGACCAGGTGACCTCGCCCGTCGTCAGGTCGAGCTCCCACAGCCCCGCGCTGCCGGCCGCGAGCGGCGGCTGCGACCCCGCCATCGGCGCGCGCTCGCTGCCCGCGCGCATCGCCCGCTCGCGGCGCAGCTCCGCCTCGACGACCTCGCGCGCCGCGCGCTCGCTCGCCAGGGCCCGACGGAGCGCGTCGAGCTCGGACTCCGCGCCATCTGCGCCACGCATCGCCGTCATGGCCGCATCCTAAGGGCTTCGCGACCCCGGCCGCTGCGCAGAAATTACACGTCAACGCAGTCTCGTTGCGCATTGCGGCCTGCGCCGACGATGAACGATTTTTATGTGCGAAGATCGCTCGGAGCGGGCCAACTTGTTTTACAAAGAGCGCCGCCTCGCGCCTCGCTCGCGGGCCCGAGACCACGGATGATGAGAACCGCTCCCCCCCAGCCCGCCGTCGGGGCCTACACAACCTCTGCGCGTGAGCAGGGCACCCCCGTCAGCGACGCCGACGGCGCGCGACCCCGCGTGCTCGTCGTCGAAGACGAGGCGCTCATCGCCCTCGACCTCGAGCGTCGCCTCCGGCGCATGGGCTACGACGTCGTGGGCATCGCCGACTGCTACGAGCAGGCCGTCGCCCTCGTGCAGCAGGGCCAGCCCCACCTCGTGCTGATGGACGTGTTCCTGATCGGCGAGCGCGACGGCATCGACGCCGCGCGGGCCATCTGCGCCCGCAGCGACGTGCCCATCGTGTTCGTGACGGCCAACGCCGACGGCGAGACGGTGCGCCGCGCCGCCGAGGTGTCGCCCTACGGCTACCTCCTCAAGCCCTTCGACGACCGCACGCTCGCCATCACCGTGAGCGTCGCGCTCAAGCGCCACGCCTCCGAGACCAACGAGCGCCTCCTCAGCGCGGCGCTCCGCGCGGCCAGCATCGGTGTGGTGCTCGTCGACGTGCGCGGGGCCGAGCCGCGCATCACCTTCGCCAACGAGAGCTTCCTCTCCATGGCGGGCCGCAGGCTCGACGAGGTCGTAGGGCAGAGCCCGTGCTTCCTGAGCGTCGACCCCGCCGACCCCGTGGCGCGGCGCCTCGTGCAGGGCGTCGCGAGCCGCGCCGCGGCCGACGGCGTGCTGCCCACGCGCCACGCCGACGGCTCCGTGCGCTGGTCGTCGGTGAGCGTGTCGCCGGTGCCCACGCGCACGGGCGAGGTCAGCCACATGCTCGTGGTGCACAAAGACATCACCGAGCAGCGCGTGGCCGAGGCCGCCCTCGGCGAGACGCAGCGCCTCGAGACCGTCGGCCACATGACCGCTGGCATCGCGCACGATTTCAACAACGTGCTCAGCGCCATCGTGGCCTTCGCCGAGTTCGCCCACGACGACGCCGACGAGGTCACGCGCCGCGCCGACATCGACGAGATTCTGCACGCCTCCCGCCGCGGCGCGACGCTCACGCGCAAGCTCCTCGATTTCGCGCACCGCCACGACGCGCAGCCCCAGGGCACGGCCGACCTCGCGCAGGTGGTCACCGAGTCGCTCGGCATGGTCGACCGCCTCGCGGGCCCGCGCGTGCGCGTCGCCTCGCAGATCGCGCCGGGCCCCCTCGCGGTCTCCCTCGACGCCACGGCGATCGTGCAGGTGCTCCTCAACCTCGTCTCCAACGCGCGCGACGCCATGCCCGCGGGCGGCAACCTCAGCATCGCGGTGCGGGGCCCCGAGGCCAACGCGTCGTCGCGCATGGCCACGCTCACGGTCACCGACACGGGCACGGGCATCGACCCGCAGACGCTCGCGCGGGTCTTCGAACCGCTGTACACCACCAAGCCCCGCGGCCGCGGCACGGGCCTCGGGCTGTCCACCTCGCACATGCTCGTGCACCGGGCCGGCGGCTCGATCACCGTGCGGAGCGAGGTG
>CAISKJ010000891.1 GCA_903885885.1 uncultured delta proteobacterium | reverse complement strand
GGGCACCCGGCTCTCCCTCTCCCGCGCCCTAGCGGGAGAGGGCTATGGGTGAGGGCCTGCAGTACGCTGAGGCACCCTCTCCCGCGATCCTCGCGGGAGAGGGACGGGGTGAGGGCCCATGAGGCGCGCCCTCCCGCTGAGCGCCCTCGTCGTCGTCACCTCGCTCGCGACGTACGCCGTCGCCGCGCAGCCCGCGGGGCACCGCGCGCGCGCCTACCTCGCGGTGCACTTCGCGCTGCTCGCCCTCATGCTCGCGGGCTGGCGCCTCCTGCGCGGGGTACGCGCCGTGCGCGTCGCGGTGCTCGTCGGGCTCGCCGTGCGCCTCGCGCTCGTCGGCGTCGACACCGTCACCACCACCGACGTCACCCGCTACCTGTGGGACGGCGCCGTGGCCCTCGCGGGACACGACCCCTACGCGCTCCCGCCGCTCGCCGTCGAGCTCACCGCGCTGCGCGCGACGGTGCCGTTTCCCGTCGACCACCTCGACGTCGCCACGTGTTATCCGCCCGCCGCGCTGGGCCTCTTCGCCCTCGCGGCCCTCGCGGGCTCGCACGCGTGGATCACCTGGAAGCTCCTCGTGGCCGCCGCCTCGATGCTCACCGTGTGGATCGTGTGGCGGCACCTGCGCGACGGCGATCGGCCGCACGACGCGGTGCTCGCGGCGTGGTCTCCGGTGCTCGTGCTCGAGTCGGGCGTGGGCGCGCACCTCGACGTGTTCACCGCGCTCGCGCTCGTGGCCGCGGCGACGCTCTGCGCGCGACGACGCACGAGCGCGGCGGCCCTCGCGGCGGGCCTCGGCGTCGCGGTGAAGCTCCTCCCCGCGGTGGCGGTGATCGCGCTCGCGCGCCGCGCACGCAGCCCCCTGCGCTTCGTAACGCTCGCGCTGGCGCCCCTCGCGCTGAGCCTCTTCGCGGCCGAAATCATGGGGTTTACGGCCCCCGGCTCGTTGCCCCTCGTGGCCGAGAACTGGTCCTTCGCGGCGCCCGCGTGGACGCTCCTCTACGACCGCTTCGCCGACGCGTACGCGGCCATTCGTGTGGGCCTCGCGCTCGCGATGCTCCTCGGTGTGCTCGTCGCCTCGCTGCGCGCCGACGCCGTGCGGGCCGTGCGCGACGCCCTCACGGTGCAGCTCGCGACCAACCCCGTGGCGTACCCCTGGTATGGCGCGGGCCTCGCGGCGGTGAGCGCGCTCGCGCCGGGGTGGCTCGGCCTCGCGATGCTGTCGGTGATCCCGTGCAGCTACGAGGTGCTCGACGGGTACCAGCTGCGCGGCGCGTGGGAGCCCGCCTGGTGGCCCGTGGCGCTCAACGCCGGCGCCCTCGTCGGGGGCCTCGGCGCCGAGCTGCACGCCGCGTGGCGGCGGGCCGCGCGCGGGTGAGGGGAGAGCGCTTCCCTCGCGGCGACGAAGTGGGGTACGAATGCGGCGCTTTCGATGAAGCTCAGCGCCTGCGTATTCGGCCGCTTCTTCACCTTCGGCTCGGTCAAAGAGGTGATGAACAAGGCCAACGAGCTCCGCTCCGGCGACGTGCAGGCGGGCCTGTGCGCCGCGAGCGACCGCGAGCGCGTGGCCGCCAAGCGGGTGCTCTCGCAGCTCACCCTGGCCGACCTCTACGAGCACCCGAGCGTGGCCTACGAGCGCGACGAGGTGACCCGCGTCTGCTACGATGCGTGCGAGCGCTCGGCGCGCAAACGGCTTGAAAACAAGTCCGTCGGCGAGTTTCGCGAGTGGATCCTCGACACCCGCACGACGGGCGCCGACCTCCTCGCGGTGTCGCCGGGCCTCACCCCCGAGATGATCGCCGCCGTCACGAAGCTCATGTCCAACATGGACCTCGTGGCCGCCGCGCGGAAGATCCGCGTGGTGGTGCGCTGCAACAACACCCTCGGCCTCGCGGGGCACATCTCGTCGCGGCTCCAGCCCAACCACCCGCGCGACTCCGTCGAGGGCATCCTCGCGGTGGTGCTCGACGGGCTCTCCTACGGCAACGGCGACGCGGTGATCGGCGTCAACCCCTCGACGGAGACCGTCGAGTCGACCGCCGAGATCCTCACGCGCACCAAAGCGCTTCTCACAAAGCTCGGCGCCCCCACACAGAACTGCGTGCTCTCGCACGTTACGATTCAGATGCAGGCGATGCAGCGCGGCGCGCCGCTCGACCTGTGCTTCCAGTCGATCGCGGGCTCCGAGGGGGCCAACCGCAACTTCGGCGTCACCGCGGCGCTCCTCGATGAGGCCTACGCGATGACGAAGGAGCTCGGCACGGCCGCCGGGCCCAACGTGATGTACTTCGAAACGGGCCAGGGGACGGCCCTCTCGGCCAACGCGCACCACGACACCGACCAGCTCACCATGGAGGCGCGCGCCTACGGCCTCGCCCGGCGCTACAAGCCCTTTCTGGTGAACTCCGTGGTGGGCTTCATCGGGCCCGAGTACCTCTACGACGGCAAGCAGATCATTCGCGCGGGCCTCGAAGACCACTTCATGGGCAAGCTGTCGGGCATCTCGATGGGCTGCGACGCGTGCTTCACCAACCACGCCGAGTGCGACCAGAACGACGTCGAGAACCTCGAGATGCTGCTCGCCGCGGCGGGGGTCAACTACCTCATGGGCATCCCCGCCGGCGACGACGTGATGCTCAACTACGAGACCACGTCGTTTCACAACAACGCCACGCTGCGCGAGATTCACGGCCTGCGCCCCGCGCCCGAGTTCGAAGCGTGGATGGTGCGCGTCGGCCTCTGGAGCGGCGGCGCCCTCACCGACAAGGCCGGCGACCCGTCGCAGTTTCTCCGCCGCGACGACGTGCGCGCGGTGGTCTTCGGCGACGCGCGGAGGCTCCCGTGAGCTACGACGAGGCCACGCTCCAGTCGATCGTCGACGCGGTGGTGCGCCAGCTCGCCGCCGAGGGGCAGCGGGCGCAGGCCGACGCGCTCCCTGCGGGCCCCTGCGGCGGCGACGAGGGCCACGCCTGCACCGCCGACCCGCGGCCCGTGCACAACGTCGAGCGGCCCGTCTACGAAGCCATCCTGCCGCGCGTGGTGGGCCTCACGCCCTCGCGCGTCGCCGTGGGGCGCGCGGGCAACCGCTTTCGCACCGACCTGTACCTCCTCACGCGCGAGGGGCAGGCCGACGCGCGCGACGCCGTGCACAGTGAGGTGCCCGCCGACTGGCCCGCGCGCCACGGGCTCGTCGCCCTCACCACGCGCTGCGCCGACCGCCACGAGTACCTGCTCTTTCCCAACCACGGGCGGCGCCTCGACGACCTCTCGCGCGCCACCGTAGAGGCTCATCGCAACACGCGCCCCGACGTGCAGATCATCGTGGGCGACGGCCTCTCGCCCAACGCCATCGTGCAAAACGGCGAGAGCTCCTTGGTCGCACTGAAGCGCGCGCTCGCGGCGGGCGGGCTGCGCACGGGCGTTGATTTCTATGTGAAGTTCGCGCGCATCGGCGTGGCCGACGAGATCGGCGTGCTCACCGGGGCGCGGGCGTCGGTGATCCTCGTGGGCGAGCGGCCGGGCCTCGGCACCGGCGACTCGCTGTCGTTCTACATCGCCGTGGCGCCGCGCCTCGACCAAGACAACGCTGAGAAGAACTGCATCTCGAACGTGCGCCCCATCGGCATCAAGCCCGACGAGGCCGCCGCGCAGACCGTCGAGATCTTGAAGCGGGGCATCGCGCGCGGCGTCGGCGGCGTCGCGCTCGGCCTCGGCTGGGGACGCCAATGACCGCGCTCACACGCCTCCCTGCGACGCTGCTCTCATGCCGTCGGCTGCCGCACGCCGACGCGCGCCTGTGCGCCGCGCTCGGGCTCCCGGCGACGGCGGGCGGCCGCTCGCTGGCGCTCATGACCTGCGATCAAGACGACACCCTCTACGCCGCCCTCGACCACGCCACGAAGATGGCCGACGTCTCGGTCATCTACGCGAAGTCGTTCTATGCGGGCAGCGCGCACGCGTCGGGGCCGCTGTCGGGCGAGGTGCTCGGCGTGATCGCGGGCGACGAGCCCGAGAGCGTCGAGCAGGGGGTGCGCGCGGTCGAGTTCGCGCTCGAGCACCTCTTCGCGTTTTACAAAGTGGGCGACACGGCCGTCACGGTGTTTCCCACGGTGATCGGCAGCGTGGGGCGCTACCTCGCGGCGCAGGCGGGCGTCGCGCCGGGCTCGGCGCTCGGGTACCTCATCGCGCCGCCCATCGAGGCCGTGCTGGGCGTCGACGCGGCGCTCAAGGCCACCGGCGTCACCCTCGCGAAGTTCTTCGGCCCCCCCAGCGAGACCAACTTCGCCGGCGCCTACATCACGGGCCCCCGCGACGCCGTCGAGGCTTCTGCGAAGGCCTTCTGCGACGCCGTGGTCGACGTCGCGGCCGCGCCGCGCAGGCCATGACCCACGAGGCGGGCCTCAAGCGCACGCTCACGCCCGTGCACCTGTGGGCCATCGCCGTGGGCATGGTCATCTCGGGCGACTACTTCGGGTGGAACTACGGCCTCGCGCACGGCGGCCCCGTCGGCATGGGCATCGCCACGCTCATGGTGACGGCCCTCTACGTGTGCTTCATCTTCAGCTACACCGAGCTGTCGACGGCCATCCCGCACGCGGGCGGTCCCTTCGCCTTCGCGCAGCGCGCCTTCGGCCCCTGGGGAGCCTACCTCGCAGGCGCTTCAACCCTCCTCGAGTTTCTCTTCGCGCCGCCCGCCATCGCGCGCGCCATCGGGTCGTACGTTCACTTCCGCCTGCCCGCGGCGCCCGTGAACGTGGTCGCCGTCGCGGCCTTCGTGGTCTTCGGCCTCGTGAACGCGCTCGGCGTCTCCATCGCGGCCACCTTCGAACTCGTGGTGACGGTGCTCGCCACCTTCGAGCTCGGTCTCTTCTTCGCGCTCACGGCGCCGCACGTCGAGCTCGCGCGCATCACGGCCGCGCCGATGTTCCCCGAAGGCGCGGGCGGGGTGTTCGCGGCCATTCCCTTCGCGATCTGGTTCTACCTCGGCCTCGAGGGCGTCGCGATGAGCGCCGAAGAGGTGGTGCACCCCAAGAGGGACATTCCGCGCGGCTACCTGGCAGGCATTCTCACGCTGGTGACGCTCGCCCTGGGCACGCTCGTGTGCACCTCGGGGGTGATGCCCTGGCAGCTCCTGGTGCAAGACGACTCGCCGCTGCCCCACGCCCTCGCGCGGGTGCTCTCGCCGGGCCACCCGATGACGCACCTCATGGTGTACCTCGGCCTCCTGGGGCTCATCGCGTCGTTTCACGGCATCGTGATGGGGTGCTCGCGGCAGGTGTACGCGCTCGCCCGCGACAGCATCTTGCCGAAGGGGCTCGCCGCGCTGCACCCGCGCTTTCGCACGCCCACGCCGGCCATCGCGGCCTCGGTGGTGGTGGGCATCGCGGCCACGCTCTCGGGCAAGACCGACGCGCTCATCACCCTCTCGGTGCTGGGCGCGCTCGGGGTGTACACGGTGAGCATGGCCGCGGTGATCAAGCTGCGACGCAGCGAGCCCGCGCTGGAGCGCCCCTTCCGCGCGCCGCTGCACCCGTGGCTGCCGGGCGTGGCCATCGCGCTGTCGCTGGTGTCCTTCGCGTCGGTGGGGGTGGGGTCGCCCGCGATCGTGGCGCTGTACCTGGGCGTGCTCGCGCTCGGGGCGCTGCTGTTCGCGCGCAGGGCGACCCTGCGTGTGCGCGGCGAGTAGCCTCGCCGGACACGCCGCACCATCGCCTCGATTCACGGTTGCCCGCGAGTTGACTCCTCATCATTCCCCAAATTCTCGTCGGGCGCGGCGCAAGCCCCCACCCCCGCTACCGCGCGCCCCGCCCCCGCGGGAGCGCT
>CAISKJ010000890.1 GCA_903885885.1 uncultured delta proteobacterium | reverse complement strand
CGCGGCGTAGCGCACCTGCTCGCGACGCTCGCGCGCGCCTCGGGCGAGCTCCGCGCGCAGGCGGCCGCGGCGAGCGCCGCGTTGGCGGCCTCGCAGGGAGCCGCGCTCGCGCCCTTCATGACCGATCGCGACCCCGAGGTGGCGCTGCGCGTGGCCTCCCTTCTGGTGCGTCGCGCGGTGCATCGGCCGACGGCCGTGGCGACGCTGCGCAGCCTCGTCGCGCGGGGCGACGCGGTGCGCGCGCTCGCCGCGTCGGTGGCGCTCGCGACGACGGGCGACGCGGTCGCGCTTCACGCGGTGAGCGAGGCCCTGTGGTCGCGCGACGGCGCGCAGCGAAGGGTCGCCGCCGCGGCGTGGCCGAGGATCGTGGGGGCCGAGGCCTCGGGCGTCGACTCCCTCGCCCTGCTGCTCACCGATGCAGACCGCGCGCTCGCGGCCGTGGCCGCGGCGGGCATCCTCGCGATCGCCGCGCGCAGTGGCTGAAGCCGCCCGATGACGTCGGCCGCCGTGTACTAGCCCCGCCCGGCGGGGAGGCCGTCGCGCAACGACGCGGCCCTGCTGCCGAAGCCGCCCTCGCGCAAGAGCGTCGAGATCGCCTGAACGCACTGCGCGACGCGCGTCAGCGTGGCGAGCGTCGCGGGCGAGACCTCGCACTCGCGCAGGTACTCGGCGTTGCCCGCCACGACCGACACGGTCTGCCGGAGGTCGTGCACCGCCGCCGAGCGGGCGAGCTCGCGGCCGTCGCCTTCGGGCTGCGCGTCGTCGCGCAGCAGCGCGATGAGCCGGTCGGCGCGGGCGCGCATCTGCGCGGCGGCCTCGGCGAGGTCGACGGCGGCGCCGTGCATCTCGGCGTCGGCGACGGCGGCGAACGCTTCGACGACCGCCGGCGCCGTGATCGCGAGGAGCTGCACCTCGCGGTGGAGTTCCTGCGCGGTCGCGACGGCCCGCGAGGGCGTCGGTGCGCGCGGGTCGCCGCTCGTGCCCGCGGCGCGGAGATCCGATTGTGGCCCTTCTCTCATGCTCGCCTCCCCCAAAGGTCGAAGAACGTCGAGGCTACATCACACCGCGACACTTCGCGACGGCCGTGTGCCCCATGGCCGCGGATCAGACACCCGGCCGCGCGGCGCGGCGAATCGAGGGCTCAGCCGCCGAGGGCGAGGTCGGCGCCCACCGCGATGGGAAAGCTCGCGAGCCGCGGCGCGCTGGCGATGCGGGCGGCGCGGCGCATCGCCCGGAGCACGTGGCCCGGCGTGATGACCACGCCCGCATCGTCGGGCGCGAAGGTGCGCGGGTTCACGCGCACGGGCCGCAGCGCGCGTGTGGCGTCGCCGTCGGTGCTCGCGCCGATCACGTGATCGCTCGGGAGCCCGAGGTTGAGCGCCCGCGCGGGGGCGTTCTGCAGCACCAGGATGCTGCTCACGGGGTGGTGGTCGGTGCCGGCGCCGGTGGAGTGCGGCGTGCGGCCGAAGTCCGACGTGGCGAGCACCACGCAGGGGACGCGCGCGGCCTCCGAGAGGTCCATCACGGCGGTGAGGAGGTTGAAGAGGTTGCCCAGCGCCGTGCGCTGATCGGTCTCGTTGGACGAGTGCGTGTCGAAGCCGCCGCTCTCCATGCCTACGCTCGCGGTGAGGCCCGCTTGAAAGGCCGAGAGGGCCACCTGAAACTCGCGCACCGAGGCCGACACCGACGGGTCGTAGCCCGGAAACGTGAGCGCCGAGAGGCGCCCCTGCGTGCCGCGCGCCTCGATGAGCGCCTCGAGGGCCGCGCGGGGCCCCGGGAGCCTCGCCGCGTCGCGGAGCCGCGCGAGGCGCCGGAGGTGTGCGGCCTCGATGAGCGACACGGTGCTCGGGAGGAGGAAGGGCCGCCCATCGGTGTCGAGCGAGGGGTTGCCCAGGTGTCGAATGAGCTGCGCGCTCTGGAGCGGCACACGCGCGGGGGCGACCATTCCGCCCGAGCGGTCGTAGCCGCCACAGGAGATGAAGGGCATCGGGCGGCCGCAGCCGTACACCGCCGCCACCTGGGCGCCCCAGCAGGGGTAATCCGACACGCTCGCGCCGCTCGACGAGTACGTCTGCCCGGCTTGCTGGTTGGTGGTGGCCGAGTCGACGCCGGAGCACCCGCGCAACCGCGCGTGGTTGCGCGCGAAGAAGCCGGCGCTCGCGGGCATGTCCAGGTCGGCGAAGGCGAGGTACGGGATGTTGCCCGCGCGGCGCACCTCGCGCTCGGCCGCCGTGGCGCATGTACGACACGAGGCCCTGCCACGCGCGCACGGTGTGTTGCGGGGTCGTCGGTGAAGCCGCCGGGCACGCTCTGTCCGGTGGCGTAGTTCGTCGTGGCGCGGCACGGCCCGAGGTCGGTGGTGCGGCCCATGGCGACCTGCGCGCGGCCGTCGGCGTAGAGCTGCGTGAGCAGCGCGTACGACGCGCGGAGCTCGGGCGCGTCGGGCGCGAGGCGCTCTCCCAGGAGCAGGTCGTGGAGGAGCACCAGGTTGCGCACGATGGCCTGCTGATCGGCCGCGGTGGGGTCTCCGCTCGGGGCCGCGGTGCGCTCCACGTAGGGGAAGAGGCGGCGCGCGGCGGGCGCCCGGGTGAAGTCGAGAGGCACCACGCGGCAGGCCATCTCGTAGGCCATGCGCGCGCTCACCGACCCGGTGAGCCCCGACGGGGTGAGCAGGCGTTGGCCGGGCGTGCGCGAGTCGACGCCGCCGGCGTGGAAGCGCGCCTTGTCGAAGCCCCGGAGGTAGTACGGTGACACGCTCGGCGAGTCTTCGCGCAGGGCGTTTCCCGCTTCGCCCCAGCCCTGCCCGAGGATCGACACGATCCTGCGGTGGAGCACCTCGGGGGCCGTGAGCGCGCCGCCGCCGACGCCCGCGAGCTCGGCGCGACCGGCGGTGTCGACGTCGCTCGCGCGAAAGTACGGCGAGCGCACGATGTCGACGACGAGGCGCTTCGTGTCGAAGCCGTGCGCGGCGAAGTCCGTGGCCATGGCGTCGAGGGCCGCGCGCTGCGTGTCGTAGGCGCGCTGGAGGGCCGCGAAATCAGGGTCCGACGTGTTCTGCGGCGCGTCGAGAATGGGCCGCCCCATGAGGCCCGCGAAGAGGTGGCGCACCATGGCCTGCGCGAAGCCCGGGTCGGCCACGATGCTCGCGGCGAGGTGCTCGAGCGCGCGCGGGATCTCCTCGGCGGGCATCTCGTGCCCCTGGCGCAGGCCCGGCGGAAACATCGTGTCGCGGCCCCACCACGACGACCGGCCGCAGTACCGCATGCCCGGCTGAAAGTACTGATAATAAGGGCTATCGTAACAGTTGGTCCAGTTCTGGAAGAGGCCCGCCACGGGGTCGAGGCGCGCGTGGCAGGCGGTGCAGGCCGGGTTGTTGAGCCACGGGTTGCTGGTGAAATCGACGGTAGAGAAGTCGATGCGCGACGCCGTGCGCATGATGTCTTGATTGAGAAACCACGGGTACACGTAGCGCGCGCGGCGGCGGTTGCGGTTGGTCGAGGCGCCCGTCACCACGTAGAGAAACGCGGGGGTCGTGAGCACGCCGGCGTACTCGCTCTGGCCCGGCGCGTACGCGTGCATGCCGGGGATCTGCACCTCGCGCCACTCGTTGATGTCGGTGGGGTCGGCGAAGGGCACGGTGAGGCCGTAGACCCGCGCCGAGAGCGGGTTTACGAGGCGGTAGCGCGCCGTGACGATCTCGCTGAGGGGGCGGTCGTTCATCACGATGTGGGCGATCATCTCGAGGGGCTCGCGCGCCACCGAGTCGGCCACGCGGCGACCGGGCGCCATCCACGTGGGGCCGGCGTAGTCGCGCGAGGGAAACACCCGCTCGTTGATGTTGAAGAAGGCGCCGACGTAACTGATGGCCGTGAGGCTCCGATCGGTCATGAGCACGTCGTTGAAGACCTCCATGATGCGATCGTGAAAGCCCGCCTCGCGCATCATGGGGCGCAGCACGGCGTCGAGGCCTGCGGTGCGCACCTGCGCGCGCTCGGCCTCCGTGGGGACGCGCCCGGCGAGCTGCAGGCTGACGCGTCGCAGCGTGGCCTCGGCGTCGAGGAGCGTGAGGCCCGAGAGCACCTCCGGCGGCGGCGGAGGCGGCGGCGGCGGCGCCTCGCACACGATGGGACGCGCGAACTGCTCGAGGGTGGCACGGAGCACCTGGTGCTCGGGGCTCCCGGCGGCGATCACGGTCATGCCGCCGTGCGCGATCATGCCCGTGGCCTTGAGCTCGAGGAGCGGTCGGCCGTTGTAGCTGAGCGCGGCGGCGGCGCGCACCACGTCGAAGTTCATGGCGAGGTAGCCCGACACCGCCTCGGGGCGCAGCACGAAGCGCGTTCCCGCCGACTCGCCGCCGGGCACGTGGCAGCGCACGCAGCGCGAGAACACCGCGGGCCACGCGCGCGTGGCGAAGTAGTCGGGCGACGAGACGCAGCCCGCGTCCCCTGCCCCGGCCTCGCTCCCGTCGTCGGGCGCGCTCGCGTCGGGCGTCGTCGCGTCGGGGTCGGTCGCGTCGGGGGCGGGCGCGTCGGGCGTCGCGGCGCGCGCGTCGTCGGTGTCGGCGAAGGAGGCTCCGTCGTCGTCGCGCCCGGCGTCGTCGACGGCGGGCGGAACCCCCTCGCAGCCTGTCGCCGCGGCGAGCGAGAGCGTCACGGCGACGAGGACGGTGGGCGCGCGGTGCGGCATGGAGCGATGCATCGCCCCTTCGCAGTGCAGCGCGTGTACCAGCCTATTTCAAAGGCCATTCGCGCGATGGGTCGGCGGCGCTTGTGCGGCGCGCTGCGCAAGTCGCGCAGCGGTCTGCGCGAGCCGCCCCGACGGGCGTCTCAGGCCGCGGTGGGGCGTACGTCTGCCATGCGCGGGAGGGCGTTGCGCACCAGCGTGGCGAGCACGCTGCCGAACTGCGCGCGAAAGCCGCCGATGTTGTACGCCTGACCGTACTTCTCGCAGAGGGCGCGCACGCGCGGGGCGAGCTCGGGGTAGCGCGCCGCGGGCAGGTCGGGAAACAGGTGGTGCTCGATCTGGTGGCTGAGGTGCCCGCTCATCACGTGAAAGAGCCTGCCCCCTTCGAGGTTGGCCGAGCCGTTGAGCTGGCGCAGGTACCAGTCGCCGCGGCGCTCGTCGCGGGTCTCCTCCGCGGTGTACACGCGCACGCCGTCGGGAAAATGCCCGCAGAAGATGATCGCGAAGGTCCAGAGGTTGCGCGCCACGTTGGCGACGAGGTTGCCGAGGGCGACGCGCGGCGCGCTCCACAGCGCGAGGGCGGGATAGAGCACGTAGTCTTTGGCGAGCTGCCACGCGGCCTTGCGGAGAAACGGCCGCGCGCGACGACCGAGCTCGCCGACGCTCTGCTGGCCCGCGAGCGTCTCGCTGAGGTGCAGGTCGTGGGTGCCGACGCCCCATTGAAAGCCCAGCGCGAGGAGCGTCGCCGTGAGGGGCTGGGCGAGGTGCGAGGGCCGCCACGGCTGCGCCGCGGTCACGCGCAGAAAGCCGTAGCCCACATCGCGGTCGCGCCCGAGCACGTTG
>CAISKJ010000889.1 GCA_903885885.1 uncultured delta proteobacterium | reverse complement strand
GTCGGATCTCGATCTCGTGGAAGTCGTGCGCCTTGAGGGCGCGCATGAGCCCTTCGATCTGCTCGATGTCGATGTTCACGGGGAGGGCGCGGAGGTTCGCACACCGAACACCGCGAGGGCAATCCGTTGTGTCTGCTGTGTTTATCGCGCGGCGAGGTGCGCACGCAGCGCGTCGAGCGCGAGGAGGTACCCCTGCGGACCGAAGCCCATGATGCGCCCGAGGCACACCGCGCCCACGTGCGACACCTTGCGAAAATCTTCGCGGGCCTCGGTGTTCGACAGGTGCACCTCGACGACGGGCAGCGCGATGCCCGCCACGGCGTCGCGCAGGGCGATGCTCGTGTGGGTGTACGCCCCGGGGTTGAAGACCACGCCCGCGCAGCGCCCCATCGCGCCGTGCAACAGATCGAGGAGAGCGCCCTCGTGGTTCGACTGGTGGCACTCGACGTCGAGGCCCAGCGCGTCGGCGTGCGCTGCGAGGGCGCGCTCGATCTCGGCGAGGGTCGTGCGCCCATACACGGCAGGCTCGCGCGCGCCGAGGAGGTTGAGGTTGGGCCCGTTCAACACCAGGACCCGAAGGCGATCGGCGCTCATGGCTGCGGGATCGAAGCGACGGGTCAGGCGAGCTCGGCGAGGAGCTTCGGCGCGGCGATACGGAGCAGAAAGCGCCCCTTGCCGTGGTTACCCTGCGGGGTCATCGCGAGGGCGACGACATACTCGTTGGTGATGGTGCGCACCACGCCGGTGAGCTTGTCGGTGTGAAAGACAAACTCCTTCATGCCGCCGGTGTCGAGCTGCTCCGAGGCGCGGCGCACGTCTTTGAGCACCACCGACAGCTCCATGCCCACGGTCTGAATGTCGATCTCGGCCTCGTCGCGAGACCAGTGATCGACGGCGAAGCCCTCATAGTCCATGAGCACCCCGGCGATGCCCCCTTCGGTGCCCTCGACGACCTCGCGAAGCGTGTCCTTGAACATCAGTATTTTGCGCCCTTTCCGGCCGTTGGCGATCGTGCCACCGTGGCGCGCACGAGGTCAACTCAGATGCCTTCTTCTTCAGGGCCCTCGCGCGCTTCGCTCGCGCTCTTGTACGCGTGCGCGACGCTGTCAGCATGGTGGGTCGGCCCCGACGGCCCCGTCTATTGGGACTCCTTCGGCTACGTGATTCAGGCGATCACGGGGCGCGTTGGCGGCCTCATGCTCGGGCGTCCGACCTTTGTGCTGAGCTCGCACTTCATGGTCGTCGTGTGGCGCGCGCTCGGCGGCGACCTCATCGCGGTAGAACCGCTCCTGCGCGGCGCCTGGATGCTCGTCTCGGGCCTCGGCGCGCCGGCCCTCGCCTGCGTGGCGCTTCGCGCGGGTCTCTCGGTGCGCGCGGCCGTTGTGGCGGGCGCGCTCCTCGCGCTGTCTCCCGCGGTGGCGCACTCGAGCCGCGCGGTGCTGACGGACGCTCCCTCGATGGCCGTCACCCTGGTGGCCTTCGCGCTTGCGCTGCCAGCGACCCGGCGTGGTTCGTGGCCCGCGATGTTGGGTGCCGGCGCGGTGCTCGGCATCGCGGCGGGCCTACGCGAACAGGCGGTGTTTCACCTGGTAACGCTCACCGCGCTCGCGCTCGTTGCGCCCGGTCGACGGGTGAGGCTGGCGCTCGCGGGGATTGTGGGTTGCGTGTTGGCGCTGGGCGTTCCTGTCGCCTGGCTTGTTGCGCATCAGCCTTCGTACGTGGGCACCCTCGGCGACTGGCTCCGCTCCATGGCGGAAGAGCGGGCGCACCACCCCCGTGGCTGGCGCGACCTCGCGATGTACCTCGCGTGGGCGGTGGCCTCGGGCCCCGTTGCGCTCGTCGCAGCCATGGCAGCGGTCACCCCTCGTGGGCGAGCGCTGGTGGGGCGCGATGCGCGCGTTCTCGCGTTGGTCGTCCCCTCGGCGGTGCAGTTTGCGGCCCTCGCGGGCTATCAGGACATCGCCTTTTCGCCGCGCTATCTGCTCGCGGCGCTGCCGTGTGCCGTCATGCTTCCCGCGGGGATCCTCATCGACGCGTGGTCTCCACGCGCTCGGGTGCGGCACGCGCTTGTGGCGTCGACGGTAGGGCTCGTGCTGGTGGCGGGCGTTGCGATGCGCCGTGTCGAGCGCCCCCTGCGCGGCGCGCTGCGGGAACTTCCTGCGCGGTTGAGCACGATTCCCGCAGACGCGGCCGTTGTCACCGGTCAACTGTGCCCGGCGGTGGTGTACCACCGTGAGCTCGGGCGACTGGCTGGAGCGGGCGTCGCGCCGAGGTGGGTTCAGGTGTGTCCCGGCTGGCGCTGGCCGACGAACCTCGAGGCGCGTCTCGATTCGTTGAGGGCGGGCGGGCACGCGGTGGTGATCGATCTGCGCGACGACGCCTGGGTCGGCGATCGTCAGCGAAGCGCGCGCGCGGAGGCGGTCAGGTATGCCCGCGCGCATGCCGGCGAGGTCACGCTCTGGCGTTGATCGGAGGGCGAGAGGGCGCTGCGGGCCCACCCGCCTCGAGTCCTTCGAAAAGCGAAAGCCCCTCATTGGCTTATGACCAATGAGGGGCTTTCTTAGTAGGACCCCGGCAGCGTTCTACTCTCCCACAAAGTCACCTTTGCAGTACCATCGACG
>CAISKJ010000888.1 GCA_903885885.1 uncultured delta proteobacterium | reverse complement strand
GACCTCGGCGCCTTCCGCGAGGTGATCGACCGCCAGCACCAGGGCATCGTCAACTCCCTGCTCCTCATGCGAACGATGATGGGACGCATGCGCGACGAGCCCATGCTCCAGGCCAACGGGCGCAGCCTCATCGACCCGACGCGGCGCTACTACTACGGCGCGAGCCAGGGCGGCATCTTCGGCGGAACGTACATGGCCCTCACGCCCGACGTCGCGCGCGGCGTGCTCGCGGTGCCGGGCCAGTCGTACAGCCTCATGCTCGCGCGGAGCACCAACTTCGCGACCTTCGAACTGCTCCTGCGCGCGCGCTTTCCCCACGGGCTCGACGTGCAGCGCGTCCTGGCCATCATTCAGATGCTCTGGGACCGTACCGAGCCCTCCGGGTGGACCCCGTACCTGCGCGCCGATCGGGTGCCCGGCACGGTGCCCCACGAGGTGCTGATGCTCGTCGCCATCGGCGACCGCCAGGTGACCACGCTCTCGGCGCACCTCATGGCCCGCACCATCGGCAACGTGCCCAACCTCGCGCCGCTCAACCGCGACGTGTTCGGCGTGCCCACGGTGACGGGCGAGCACGCGGGCTCCTCGATGATCGAGTTCTCCTTCGGGCTGCGCGAGCCGCTGGAGAACGTGCCGCCCCTGGGCACGCCCGACCCGCACTCACGCATCGGCGAGTCGATGCCGGTGTTCCCGATGGTGCTCGAGTGGCTCGCGACGGGGACGACGCGCAACCGCTGCGACGGCCCCTGCGACCCGAGCTGATCGAAGCGACCGCGAGCAGGTTCGAGCATCCCCCGCGGCCTGCGCGCAGCCTCCGAAGCATGTTGCAACATCCCGCCGAGGCGCCTCCAGACCGCTGAGGCCATGTTTCAACACCGCCGCGCGGCTGTGCGCGGGCCGTGGGGCATCTTCGATCATCCCCGGCGATGCGGGGCGTCGCCGCAGCGCCTCGCTGGGCGCTTGCCAGCGCCTGCCAATCCGTTATCCCCTCACGCGATGCGAACGCTGGGTGCGTGGGGCCTCGCCCTCCTTCTCGTCGTCGGCTGCACGAGCGCCCCGAGCTCGCAGCCGCGCTGCCTCGCGGGCGCGTCCTTCGCGTGCGCGTGCTCCAACGGCGCCACCGGCGCGCAGGTGTGCCAGCGCGACGGCACCCTCGGCGCGTGCCGCTGCGACGGCGCCCCCGACGCCACCGTCGCGATGGACGCAGCCCCCGACGTGCTCATCGCCGACGTCACCGCGCCCGACGTCACCGCGCCCGACGTCACCGCGCCCGACGTCACCGCGCCCGACGTCGTCGAACCCGACGTGCTCATCGCCGACGTCACCGCGCCCGACGTCGCCGTCGACGTCACGCCCGCGTGCCCCGGCGACCAGACGCGCTGCGGCGCCGACTGCGTCGACACGCGCACGGCGAACACCCACTGCGGCGCGTGCGGTCGCGTGTGCGCGGCCACCGAGCGCTGCGCCGCGGGCGCGTGCGCGACGCTCCCCGCCGACTGCCGCATGGGCCCGTGCCCCGCGGGTTCGTACTGCAACCTCGGCGACGGCATGTGCCTCCCGGGCTGCCTCAACGACTCCGAGTGCCCGCAGCCCGGCGTCTGCGACGGCCCCACGCACACCTGCCGCTGCGCCGCTGCCACGCACCTGTGCGGCGGCGCGTGCCTCGCCAACAACAGCCCCGCAAGCTGCGGAACCTCCTGCACCCCATGCCCCGCCACGGCCAACGGCGTGGGCGCGTGCGTCGCGGGCACGTGCGGCTTCGCGTGCAACGCGGGCTACCACCTGTGCGGCGGCGCCTGCGTGGCCGACACGAGCACCACCCAGTGCGGCGCGAGCTGCGCGCGCTGCCCCGACGCGCCCGCCAACGGCGCGGCCGTGTGCACCGGCACCTGCGGCGTGCGCTGCAACGCGGGCTACCACCTGTGCGGCGGCGCGTGCCTCGCCGACGCGAGCCCGGCGAGCTGCGGGAGCGCGTGTACGCCCTGCGCCACGCCCGCCAACGGTGCCGCCTCGTGCGCGGCGGGCGTGTGCGGGGTCACGTGCAACGCGGGCTTTCACCGCTGCGGCGCCGCGTGCGCCGCCGACGACAGCGCCACCGCGTGCGGCGCCTCGTGCGCGACCTGCACCGCGGCGCCCGCCAACGCTCGCCCCGCGTGCGTGGCGGGAGCCTGCGACTTCGCCTGCAACGCGGGCTTGACGCGCTGCGGATCGCGCTGCGTCGACGCGCAGGCCGACGCCTCCAACTGCGGCGCATGCGGCGTCGTGTGCCCCACCGGCGCGCCCTGCACGCGTGGCGTGTGCGCGTGCCCCGCGGCGACGCCGCGGGTGTGCGGCGCCGTGTGCGTCGACACCGTGACCGACCGTAACAACTGCGGCGCGTGCGGCACCGCGTGCCCCCTCGGGGCGGCGTGCGCGGCGAGCGCCTGCGTGTGCGCCGGCGGGCTCATCGCGTGCGGCGCGAGCTGCGTCAACGGGGTGAGCGACCGCCTCAACTGCGGGTCGTGCGGCAACGTGTGCCCGCTCGCCTGCGCCAGCGGGAGCTGCGCCACGGTGACGGGCCTCGCGGTGACGTCGAGCGAGACCTACGTCACCTTCAGCAACGGCGCGATCTACACCCACGGCTCGCGCTACGGGCTCCCGGTCACGGCGCCCGCGGGCACCGTTCGCTATGCGACGGCCAACGGCGCGGCCTGCGCGGCGCTCGGCGACGGTACGGTGTGGTGCTCGGGCTACAACGACTGGGGCCAGCTCGGCGACGGCGTCATGGGGGCCACACGCAGCGCCATGGCGCCCACCACGGGGCTCACCGACGCCGTCGACCTCGCCGCCGCGTCGGAGTCGTTCTGCGCGCGCCGCCGCGGGGGCGCGGTGTCGTGCTGGGGGCGCAACGACCTGGGGCAGCTCGGGTTTGTGGGCGGCCCGTGCCGGCGCGCCGAGGGCTGCGCCAACGTGCCCACCGCGTCCGCGCGCTTCGCGGGCGCCGCGCAGGTGGCGATGGCAGCCTCGGTGACGTGCGTGCTCTCGGCGACGGGCGCGGTGGGCTGCACCAACAGCGGCACGCCCGACCGCTCCGACCTCACCGTGCTGATCCCGAGCGGCGCCGTGTCGGTGGGCGTCGGCAACGAAGCCCGCTGCGCGCTCATGGCCGACGGCACGGTGCGCTGCTGGGGCCTCAACACCTACGGCCAACTCGGCGACGGCACCACCACCTCGAGCCTCACGCCCGTGACGGTGACGGGCATCACCGATGCCGTCGAGCTCTCCGTGGGCGGTCAGTTCGCGTGCGCGCGCCTCATGGGCGGCACCGTGCGCTGCTGGGGCTACAACGGCTACGGCCAGCTCGGCGACGGCACCTCCCTCAGCCGCACCGCGCCCGTCACGGTGTCGGGGCTCACCAACGTCGACCTCCTCGCGACGGGTCAACGCTCCGATCACATGTGCGCGCGCCGCACCGACGGCACCGTGTGGTGCTGGGGCTACAACTGGAACCGCCAGCTCGGCGACGGCACCGTCACCACCCGCACGCGCCCCGTGGCGATGGTGTTCTGAGCCTCCGCTGTAGACACCGCACGCGCTTCCGATAGGTTCACGCGGTCGCTCCGCGAATCGCCGCGGGCCGCTCGCTGGGGTCCCCGCGCATGGCTCTTCGCACATCTCTGGTCGCACTCGCGCTCGTTGTCACTGCCGCCTGCAGCGCGCCGCGCAGCACCTCGGGTCCGGCGCCCGTCGACGACGCTGCGACGATCGACGTCATCGCGCCCGACGTCATCGCGCCCGACGTCATCGCGCCCGACGTCATCGCGCCCGACGTCATCGCGCCCGACGTCATCGCGCCCGACGTCACCACGCCCGACGTTCCCGTCGACGTCACGCCCGCGTGCCCTGGCGACCAGACGCGCT
>CAISKJ010000887.1 GCA_903885885.1 uncultured delta proteobacterium | reverse complement strand
GGTGACGGTGGGCACGAGCGCCACGCCGTCGATTCTCATCGCGTGGGAAGACGAAGGCTCCCACCAGATTCGCGGGCGCCTCGTGCGCGCCGACGGCACGGCGGTGTTCTCGCGCGTCGGGGCCTCGACGAACGACTTTCAGATCAGCGACGGCGACGGCGCCATCGTGCGCAACGACCCCGCGGCGGGCGCTGGCGGCGCCACGCTCGCGCAGTTTGCCGTCGCGTGGGAAGACACCGACGCCTCGTCGACGCCCGCGCGGCGCGCCATCATGATGCGGCTGTTTCCGCAGTGAGGGTCGCGCGCTTCGCGGCGTTGGCGGCGCTCGCCCTCGGCTGCGACGACGACGCCCCCGGTGCGGCGCCCGAGACGACCGACGGACTCCCGGGCGAGCCTCTCGCTGTGACCACGTACACGCCCGCGGGATGCGTGCACCGCGTCTCGGCGCCCGACTCGCTCGTTGAGTTTACGCGCGGCGACACCGCCACCCTGGGCGCGGCGCCGACGCCCACCAACGTGCACGTCACATGGCCCGCCGCGCCCACGAGCACCATCGCGATGCTGTGGCAGACCGACCCGGCCACGCGCGCGACGGTGGTGCAGTATGGCACCGCGCCCGACCGGCTCGATCGCACGGCCACGGGCCACGCGATGACGGCGCGCTCGCTCTTCGGCGACAGCTCGGGTCACGAGGTGCACGTGTGCGGACTCGCCCCGGACACGACCTACTACTATCGCGTCGGCGCCGAGGGGCACTGGAGCGCGGTGCAGAGTTTCAAGACCGCCCCGGCCCCCGGGGGGAGCGGTTACGACGTGAACTTCGCTGTGTCGGGCGACTCCCGCGACGACTTTCGCGTGCTGCGCGCGGTGCAGGCGCGAATGCTCTCGTCGGCGGGCGCGCGGCAGCCCGACTTCGAAGTGTTCACCGGCGACGCGGTGCCGCTCGGGCCCGTGCAGTCCTCGTGGGACGGGTGGTTCGAAGGCGTCGCGCCCACCACGGCGCGGATGCCCTTCGTCATGGCGCATGGCAACCACGAGGCGCTGTCGGTCAACTACCTCATGCAGTTCGCGCTGCCGCAGGCGGGGAGCATCGAGCAAGACGAGCTCTATTACTCGTTCGACTATGGGCCCGTGCACTTCGTGGTGATCAACGACACGCCCTACCGGGCCGACTACGAGGGGGGTCTGCAGGGCACGCAGCGCGCGTGGCTGCGCGCCGACCTCACGGCCCACCGCGCGCGGCGCCGTGAGGTGCCGTGGCTGGTCGCGGTGCACCACAAGGCGCCCTTCAGCTCGTCGAACCACGTCGACGATTTCGACACGGTGATCGTGCGGCGCACGCTGCCGCCCCTCTACGAGGAGTTCGGCGTCGACGTGGTCTTCAACGGCCACGACCACGACTTCGAAATCTCCAAGGAGCTCGACGGGCAGGGCCGCGAGGTGACGGGGCGCCGGGGCACGGTGTACTTCGTCTCCGGCGGCGCGGGCGCGGGGCTCTACGGCACCGGCGCATCGCCGTGGAAGCGCTACGCCGAGAGCGTCACCAACTTTCTGCTCGTGCGCGCCACGAGCACCACCTTCGAGGTGGTGCCGCACCGCGGCGACGGCACGGTGATCGCCGAAGGGCGCCTGCGCCTCACGCCGCGCCAACCTTGACGACGCGCCGGCTTCGTCGCGATGCTGTCGCATGACCGTCGCGCACGATGAGCTCTACGTCGTCTCCGACCTGCACCTCGGCGACGCGCCCGAGCGCTCGATCTTTCAAGACACCGACCGCCTCGCGGCCACCATCCGCGGCCTCGCGGCGCACGCCCCCGAGCGCGACGTGGCCCTCGTGCTCGCGGGCGACGTCGTCGACTTTCTCGCGCAGGAGCCCGCGAAGCGCTTCGACCCCGCGGGCGCGTCGGCCAAGCTCGCGACCATCGTCGGCAACTATCGCCCGGTGTTCGACGCGCTGCGAGACTTCACCGCGCGCCCGCGGCGGCGCCTCGTGGTGCTCGTGGGCAACCACGACGTGGAGCTCGCCCTGCCGCCCGTGACGGCGCAGCTCATGGATGCGATGTGCGCCGACGAGACGTCGCGGGGGCGTGTGCACCTCGCGCTCGACGGCGTCGGGTACCGATGCACGGTGGGCGGCCGGTCGGTGTTCGTGGTGCACGGCAACGAGGTCGACACGTGGAACATCGTCGATCACGAGGCCGTGCGCCGCGTCGGCGCGGCCATGCTGCGCGGCGTCGAGGCGCCCACGTGGGAGGCCAACCCAGGCAGCGCGCTCGTCGTCGAGGTGATGAACCCGGTGAAGGCCGAGCACCCCTTCGTCGACATGCTCAAGCCCGAAGACGCGGGCCTCGCCGGCGTGCTCATGGCGCTCGATCCGTCGGTGGTGGCGAGGCTCACGAAGCTCCCCACAGTGGCGGCGCGCGGCCCCGTCGCGTGGCTCAAGCAACACGGATGGCTCTCGGCCGAGCGCGTCGCCGTGGCGCAGCCCGCGGCCGAGGGCGCGGCGCCCCGAAGCGCGCATGGAGGCGCGGTGTCGGCGGAGGCGCTCATCGACGCGGCGCTCGGCGAGGTGCGCGGCGGCAGGCGCCCCACCGACATGCTCACCGACGCGGGAACGCTCGGGTGGGCCGGCGCGATCGGCTCGCGCATCGCGGGGCGACCCGACGTGGAGGCCCTGCGCGACGCGATGCAACGGTGGCTCGAGCGCACGCGCGACTACTTCGACCTGCGGTACGAAGACGACACCGCGAGGGCCCTCGCGCAGGCCGTGGGC
>CAISKJ010000886.1 GCA_903885885.1 uncultured delta proteobacterium | reverse complement strand
CGTGTGCTCTTCCGATCTCTATTTATACGGCCGATGCGCGCGACTGCGCCTGGCTCGCGAGCGACGGCGCGCGGGGCGCGGTCGACCTCTACGCGGTGCGCGTGCGGGGCACCGCGAGCGGGCGCGTCGAGGGCACGGTGCTCGACGGCGCCGCCGGGTGGCGCCCGGCGCGCGGGCGCTTCGTCACGCCCCTCGCGTGCGCCGACGCGACGCACCTCGTGTGGACGCTCGGCGATGGCGACGCGCAGGGCGAGCCCGACCTCCACGCGATCGACCTCACCGACGCCACGGCGTGGGTGTTCGCGCACGCCGACGGATACGCCGCCGTGCATCACCGCGCGGCGGTGTCGCCCGACGAGGCGCGGAACTACGGGCGTCGGCCCGGCGAGGGTGAGGCGAGCTACGTGCTCATCGCGCGCGACGGAGCGCTTGTGCGCTTCGAGGTGCGCCGCGAGGGCACCGCGAGCGGCTACGTCGAGCTCAGGGCGTGCGACCGAGGCGCGTGAGCACGCCCTCGGCCACGGCGCAGAGCACCTCGTTGCAGGGCTCGCACCCGCCGCCGCAGCAGCGCGGCCAGCGCTCCTTCGGGGCGCTGAGAATGGGGCGCACGCAGTCGCGGTAGTACGACGGGAGTCCTACCTCGTCGGAGGACTCTGCCAGCGCGCGCTCGAACACCGGATCTCGCTCGGGGATGGTCATCGTGAGCTCGTGACGGCGACGACGCGGCGCAGCGGGCGCGCGCCGTCGCTCAAGGGGAGCGCGCACCCGCGAAGCACAGCGCGCGTCGGGGGGGCCACGTCGAAGACGAGGTAGGTGAGGGCCCCGCGCGCGTCGTCGAAGGCGCCCACCACCGTGGTGCCCTCGGGGAGCGCCGCGAGGGCCGCGCCGAGGCCGTTGGTGCCGAGGTTGGGGTCGCGCCCGATGGCGAGGCGAAACGCGCGCAGACCCACCGCGCTGCGATCACCCCCGGGGCCCACGAAGAGGCGCGGCGTGCCGGGGTGAATCACCGTCGCGAAGGCGCTCGCGCCGTCGGCGCACGGCGCGGTCGCGGGAGGCGCGACGGGCGTGATGGCGTGGCCCACGCGCGGGCCTGCGACGGCGAGCGCGAGCAGCGCGAGGCCCAGCGTGCGCGGGGCGCGGGCGACGTCGGTCGCATCGCCCTCGCGGCGCCGCCCCACGATGGCCGCGATGAGCGCCAGGGCGCCCGGAAAGGCCGCGGCGAAGACGCGCTCGCGGCCGTCCATGTAGATCACCGGGACCGACAGGCCCATGCCCACGAACACCGCCGCGCAGAGGGCGAGCGCGGGGTCGCCGTCGGTGCGACGCCACGCGCGCCGCACGGCCCACGCGATGCCTCCCATGAGCGCGCCGAAGGCCGCCCACTGGAGCGCGGGGCGGTGGGCGAGGGCGTCGCCCGAGAGCTGCTCGGTCCACGAGAAGGCGAGGCACTCGACGTTGCGCCACAGGCCCAGCACGAAGGTGAGCGGGTGCGCCTTGATCTGCGCGACGGCGAGCGCGTGGATGAAGGCCGCGCCGCGCGCGTCGCCCATCGTCGCGATGGCGGGGTGATCGCTCCACGCGCGCTCCCAGCCGACGCCGCCGTGGGCGAGGCCGTAGAGCGTGTACGAGAAGTTCGACTGCGCGCCCGCGCCCACGCCGCGGTGCACCGCGAGCAGGAGCTTCGTCACCTGCAGGCCCGCGAGCACGCCGCCCGCGAAGTACGCCGCCCCGCGCGCGGCCTTCGCGACGCCCTCGCGGCGGTGGAGGTGCGCGGCCCAGGCCAGCACCGTCACGAGCACCACGAAGGGGCCCGAGCGCGCCGAGAGCGCCGCCGCGAGGAGCGCCCCGCCGGCGGCGAGGTCGACCGGCGCGCGCGTGCGCGACGCGGACCACAGCGTGGCGAAGGCCAGCGAGCCCAGCGAGAGGCCGAGGCACTCGCTCATCGTGGTGGGGGCGAAGATGCTCCCGAACACGAGCGTTCCGCCGAGCACGATGGTGCCCGCGCGCCAGCCGAGGTCGCGCGCCACCGAGCGCGCCGCGAGCCAGGTGCACAGCGCGAGCAGCGCGGCCTGCAGGTGCAGCGCCCCGAGGAGCGACTCGCCCGAGAGCGCGAGGCGCACGGCGAAGAGCGATGCGTTGAGGGGGCGCCGCGAGTTCCACTCGTCGAGCGCGCCCACGTGGAGGAGCCGCCCCGCGCCCGACAGGTAGTCGGCCGCGTCGCTGTACGGAATGCGCCCGCCGATGAGCGCCCCGTGGGAGCGCGACGCCGACCACGCGCCCGCGATGGCCCCTTCGAGGAGCAGCACCGCGATCACCAGCACCGCGTCGCCGGCGACCGCCGACGGCAGACGCCACGCGGGCCGCGCGCGCCCCAAGAAGACCGCCGCGAGCGCCGCGACGGCCACCAGCACGGGCATCGCGAGGGCGAGGTCGCCGTACGCCGCCGCCACCGGCGCGCGCCACAGGAGCCACGCGCCCACCAGCGAGGCCAGCGCCACCCGAACCGCGCGCGGCGTCACGGTGCGCCCTCACCCCGGCCCTCTCCCACGCCGAGCGTGGGAGAGGGTGCCTGTGCGTACTGCATGCCCTCACCCCGGCCCTCTCCCGCGAGG
>CAISKJ010000885.1 GCA_903885885.1 uncultured delta proteobacterium | reverse complement strand
GGTGACGGTGGGGATCACCTCGCGGCCGTCCACCGTGTCGACGCCGAGCTCGTAGCGCGACGTGAGCGACTCGGGCGCGGTGGCCATCGTCGACGCGTAGGCGTGGGCGGCCTCGTCGGCGGGGTCGCCCACGTCGACGGTGTCGCTGGGCACGAGGCACGCACCAGGACGGCCGTACCAGTAGGTGACCGAGCGATAGTGCTCCGTCGACTCGTTGAGCCCGCCGTGCTCGAACTGGATGCGCGCGTTGCGGCCGAAGGGCATCGCGTCGGCCACGAGGTGGCGATAGGCCGACTGGATGAGGTCGTCGGGCCCCTGGGCCTCGCGCGGGTCGCCCACGCCGACGGGGTGGCCCACGAGCGGGAGGGTCATGGTCTGGCCGCCCCAGTAGTCGCCGCCGCCGGCCCACTCCTCGGTGCCGGTGCCGTAGCCCTGCGGCGACTCGGCGTCGTCGAAGAAGAAGCGCGGGTCGCCCTCGAGGGTCGAGAGGTTGGCGCGGTCGCTGAACGTGAACGACGTGCCCGTGAAGAGGCCGCACCAGTCGCCGCCCCCTTCGACCTCGCGCGTGTCGAGGAAGGTGAGGTCGCGGCCCGGCACCGGGGTGCCGTGGTCGCGGTGCGTGGCGTGAAAGTACGACACCCACGGGCGCGGCGCGTCGAGGGCCTCGGCGCGCACCTGCCAGTCGACGCCGTCGATGGCCGCCCCGGCGCCCACGATCTCGATGCGCGCGCTCTGGAAGTAGGGCATCGGGAAGTAGGCGGCGAGCACCACGTTCTCGCCCGCGTAGCGCACGTTGGTGAGCAGTCCCTTCACCAGGTGCTCGCGCACGTCGCGGTTGTAGATCACCCCGGCGCCGAAGAAGAGGTCGATGGGCGCGTCGACGGAGGGGGTGGCGCGGTCGTCCCACGTGATGCGCAGGCGGGCGCGGCCGAACTCGAGCGCGCGCTCGCGGGCGACGCTGAAGCGCAACGCGCGGATCATCGAGGGCCCCGGGCCCGCGGCGTCGAGGGTGACGGCCCCCGCGGCGGGCACGTCGACGGTGCCCACGCGCGTGCGGAGCTCGTCGCCGCGCGGCGCGATGTCGGTGCCCGCCGAGTTGAGGAGCGCGAGCACGTCGGCGTCGGGGGGCGTGGCGCCGTCCCACGCGGTGAGGGGCCGCGAGAGGTTGTCGGCCCCCTCGGCGAAGCGGTGAAAGATGAAGTACCCCGTGCCGTAGTGGGTGCGCGAATAGCCGAGGGTGAGCGTGCGCGTAAAGGCCGCGGGCACCCAGTTGAGGTCGGAGCCGCGCGTGGTCGACCAGGTGTACGTGAGGGGCGACGGGAGCGCCTCGCGGGGCATGAACACCGAGTCGGCCACGGGGCTCTCGGGCGTGGCCGAGCTCGTCTCGGTGAGCACCCGGTCGGCGCCGTCGACCACGTAGTGCCAGGGGCTGCCGTGCCAGCGGTTGGCGCGCGCGAAGTACAGCACCCCGGGGCCCTCGAGATCGAGGGGCACATAGAACGTCTCGCGCTCGGCGCGGAGAAAGTGACTCGCGTCGGCGCCCTCGTTGCCGCCGCTGCGGTCGTAGGTGCTGCGCATGCCCGCGCGCACGCCGATGCGCACGAAGGGCAGACGGTCCCACTGGCGGTAGGCGTCGAGCCCCACCGGCACGGTGGGCAGGGTGCGAAACGCGGGGCCGATGTCGACGAGGATCACGTCTTCGACGGCGGCGTCTTCGACGTTGGGCCGATACGGCGGATTCGGCGTCTTGCAAGCGGCCGCGAGCACCGCGACGGCGACGAAACATCTCGGGGTCACGGGCGCAGTGTACCCGCCGCGCGCGCCGCCCGCGCGGGTCTTCTGTCGCCGCCTCGCACAGCGCCGCATTGAACAATCATGAACGCGAGGTGCACGCGACGTTCTCGGGGGTGAACGGGGTTCCGTT
Source organism: uncultured delta proteobacterium (assembly GCA_903885885.1). Lineage (GTDB taxonomy): Bacteria > Myxococcota_A > Polyangia > Polyangiales > CAISKJ01. The sequence goes on along the minus strand of CAISKJ010000885.1, from coordinate 880 downwards.
CTCGCGGGGGCTCCGATACCTTCGTCCGCGGGCGCTCTCACATTTCTTTCACACCTCAGCGAGCCGCACCCAATGAAGCTCTCGAAACCGCTCCTGCTCCTTCTGCTCGGGGCGCTCGCTGTCGCGTGCGCAGACCCCGAGCGGCCCCCGCGCTTCGAAGTCCCCGAAGACGTCGCCGACGCGTCCTTCGACGCGTCCATCGACCGCGGCCCCGCGGTGGATGCCTCCCTCGACGTCCGCGAAGCCGGCGACGTCGACACGCGCATCCCCTGCTACGACTCCAACGCCTTCTGCCCCATGGGGCAGATCTGTCTGGGCGGCTTCTGCGCCGTCGACCCGTGCAGCACCGTCGAGAACGTGTGCGGCTCGGACCGCTGCCTCGCCCGCTGCGTGCCCGTGCGCGACCCCTGCGCGGGCATCCGCTGCGGCGACAACGAGACCTGCCTCAACGGCACCTGCGTGCAGGGCTGTTACCCCGCGGTGTGCTCGGGCGTCACGTGCCCCGACGGGCAGTACTGCTCGCGCACCACGGGCCAGTGTGAGGCCCTCCAGCGCTGCAGCGCCGCGTGCGGCGAGGGCTTCGCCTGTCAGGTCGACTGCGTGCCCCCGTCGCCGTGCGACAACGTCACCTGCGCCGCGGGCGAGGTGTGCGCCGGCGGCGTGTGCACCCGCAACCCCTGCTCGGGCGTGCGCTGCACCGGGGGCCAGGCGTGCTCCAACGGCGTGTGCGTCGAGACCTGCGCGTGCCCCACGCCGTGCAACCGCGGCGCGAACGACCTGATCCGTTACAAAGGCCGAAACCTGGCTGGTACCCAAACCCAGCACCTGGTCGGTCGTCAGGGCCAGCACCTGCATGCTTGTCAGCGCCGCAATCTGGTCG
>CAISKJ010000884.1 GCA_903885885.1 uncultured delta proteobacterium | reverse complement strand
GGGCGCGCTCGCGCTCAACGGCTTCGTCAACGGCCTGGTGCTGCTCGACCTCGCGCCCTCCGAGCGCGTCGCGCGCGCGCTCCTCGACAAGCTGCGGAACAACCGCGCCCACTTCAAGCGGAGCCGCGAGCGCCACATGGCGCGCATCGCCGAGATCGCCGCGACCGAGCCCGGCGTCGCTGCGGCGCTCAAGCCCGCCCGCAAGAAGTCGCCGAAGGCCCGCTGAGCGCCGCGCGAAGCCCTTGACGCGCGGTGCGCCTCTCGGCGCTCATGGCGTCGATGAAGCGCAGCGACGAACGCACAGACGACGGTGACCCGACGGCGACGCGGCGGGCCTTTCTTGCGGGCGTGGTGGGCGTCGGTGTGAGCGCCCTCGCGGTGGGCTGCGAGGCGCCGACGCAGGCCCCCTGCCCCGCCGCGGGCGACGCGGCCGCGGCGAGCGACGCGCCCCACGACGGAGGCGCTCCCCCGACGTCGGCGGGCCCGCGCCCCGAGGTGGCGGCGGCGGCCCTGCCCTACCGGCAAGACGACCCCGCCTGGGGCGCGGACCTCATGTGGGACCGCGACCTGGTGATCCGCGCCGAGCACGAGCTCAACGGCGCTACGCTGGCCGACGCGCGCGCGCTGCTGCGCGCCTTCGACGACGGCAACAACATCGCCAACGAGGGCTGCCTGCTCACGGCCCTCGCGATGGTGCTGCGCCTCTACGTGCCGCACAGCCCGCCGTGGACGCCGCGCACCCTCAACGCCGCGGCGCAGGAGGCCTACTACTACACGCGCTGCGGGCTCTCGATGACGGCGCTCTACGCCGACCTCGTGTCGGAGCTCAGCGACGGCGCCGTGCAGCTCGCCATGAAGGAGGAGTACCTCGCCGGCGAGCCCGGCTGGACCCCGGTGCACCCCAACACCTCGGCCCTCGTGCGCGCCTATCGGAGCCTGCGCCCGGCCGAGCGCGCCGACGTGCTCCTGCTGCTGAAGACGGGCACCTACGACGACACGGTGGCCTCGCACTACCTGCTGCTGCACCCCGACGACGAGGGCTCGCCCGACGACGCGAACCCGACCGTGCTCGACCCCGCGATGCCCCTCGACCGCACCGGCGTGTGGCGCCTGCGCGACTCGGCCGACGCGATCACGCAAGACCCCGACATCGCGCAGGCCTGGGTCGACGCGCGCATCGCCCCCACGCAGATCGGCGGCGTGTGGGCCTTCGCCCGCTGGGACCGTGCGCGCGCCCGGCCGCGCGTGGCGGCCCTCGCACGCGCGTGGGCCCTCGAGCTCGCGTCGTCGGGCGGCTGATCCGATTCGCCCTTCAGCGGTGCGGCGCGGGTCGGTAGAGTCGTACTCCCCCCGATGCGAAACCTCGTCGTGCCTCCGACCGTGCGCCTCGCGCTCGCGCTGCTCCTTTCTGCGTGCGGTGGCGAGTCGAGACCGCCGCCGACCGCCGACGCGAGCGACGTGGTCGTGGCGAGCGATGCCACCGAGGTCGCCGTTGCAAGCGATGTCAGCGATGCGAGCGACATCAGCGAGGTGAGCGACGTCACCGTTGCGCGTGATCTCGTGGACGCGAGCGACGTCGGCGACGGGAGCGACCTCAGCGACGTCGGCGACGTGAGCGATGTCGGCGACGTGAGCGATGTCCCCGTTGTGAGCGATGTCGTCACTGCGAGCGATGTCAGCGACGCGAGCGATGTCAGCGACGCACGCGATGTCAGCGACGCGCGCGATGTCGCCGACGCGCCGTGGGAGCAGCCGCTGTCGCCCTCGTCGCTCCCGACGCAGCAGATCAACGTGAACGCCGACGCCGCGCGGTCGTGGATCTTCGCGGACACGCTGCGCAGCGCCGCGGGCTTCATTCTCGCGCGCTACGGCACCGCCATCGAGGCCGCCGACGGCGACGCGCTCGCGCGCTCGGTCCGCGTTGACACCCACGGCTCGCCCCTCGCGCTGCCCGCCAACACCGAGCTGCAGGTGATGTCGGCGTACTCCACCGGGACGGCCGTCGACGCGAGCACGGGGCGAACCTCGGACACCTACCTGCACGGCGTCTTCGTCGCCACGTGGAACGGCACCGGCGTGGTGCAGGTGCTCGCGTCGATCAACGACGGGCGGGGCATCCGCGTGCTGTCCACGAGCCCCCATCGCATCGTGCTCACCATCGACACGCCGTTCAAGTTCCCCGTGCTCTACGTGCGGTCGAGCGACGCGGCGGACCCCGTGCGCGACCTGCGCCTCTGGGCGCCTGCCAGCGACGGCGCGGGCCTCGCGCTCACGGCCGCGTCGGACCTCGCCCCCGGCCACATCGCGGGCAGCCTCGAGCCCGCGCCCGGCGCGCCGGAGCCGCTGTTTCACCCGGTGTTTCTCGCGCACCTGCGCGAGAGCCCCGACGCGGGCGTGCTGCGCTTTCTCGCCTGGCTCAACATCAACGGCATCTCCGACGAGACGCCCACCACCTGGGCCGACCGCAACGACCCCGAGGTGCCCTTCTCCGCGCTGCAGGTCATCGACCGCGCGTACGGGCGGCACCCGGTGCCCGCGTTTCGCGACCGCGTGGGGATGCCCTTCGAGTGGCTCATCGCGCTCTCCAACGAGCTCGGCCGCGACCTCTGGATCCAGGTGCCCCACACGGCCAGCGACGACCTCGTGCAGAACCTCGCGGCCCTCATCGCGCGCACGCTCCGCCCCGACCTGCGCGTGTGGGCCGAGTTCTCCAACGAGATCTGGAACTCCGCGCCCCCCTACATGCCCCAGCGCCGCCGCGCGATGGCCCTCGCGGGCGCCCGCTTCGGCGTGGCCCCCGACGCCGCCACGAGCGCCCAGGTGGCCTGGGGCGCGGGGCAGCTCCAGGCGCGCTTTCTCCGCACCTTCGAAGACGCGTGGCGCGCCGCGGGCCAGAGCGACGCGCGCCTCGTGAACGTGGCCGCGGGCTTCGCCGCCGTGCCCGGCTACGACCGCGACCTGCTCGCCTCGATGCGCGAGGCCGACCCCAACCTCGCCGAGGTGCTCGTGGTGGCGAGCTACTTCGGCCTGGGCACGCAGGGCGACATCTACAACCGCTTTCGCTTCGGCGTGACGCCGGGCCGCTGGCCCGCGTGGCTCTACGACGACACCGCGGCCATCGTGAAGCGCGCCCTCTACGCCGACTACCCCGCGTGGGTCGACTGCGGACGCGTGGCCCGTGATTTCACGGTCCCCCTGGTGGCCTACGAGGGCGGCCAGCACATGCTCCCGCTCGGCTACGGCGATTGGAGCGACCCGGTCAGCG
>CAISKJ010000883.1 GCA_903885885.1 uncultured delta proteobacterium | reverse complement strand
CTTTGGCGCCGACGCGCTCGTCCTGCTCCTCGGCGATCTGCGCGACCGCGCGGCGGTCGACCGGGTGGCGGTGGGCGTGTTGTCGGTCCTCGCGGAGCCCTATGCGCTCGGCGGCGAGACGGTGCGCACCACCGCCAGCGTCGGGGTGGCCATGTACCCCGACGACGGCGACCGCGGCGCTGCGCTGCTGCAGCGCGCGGAGCAAGCCCTCGCCAACGCAAAGGCCGGCGGCGGCGACCGCGCGCAGTACTCCACCGCGACCCTCCAGGAGGCCGCGGAGTCGCGCCAGCGCCTCGCGCGCGACCTCCCTGCGGCCCTCGCCGAGGGGCAGTTGAGCGTGCACTATCAACCCATTGTTGACCTTCGCACCGGGGTCGTTCGCAAGGCCGAGGCCCTCGTGCGCTGGCAACACCCGACGCGAGGCTTCGTGAGCCCCGCGACGTTCATCCCCGTCGCCGAGTCGTCGGGGCTCATCCACGCCGTGGGCGATTTCGTGTTCGAGCAGGCCGCCGCGCAGGTGAAGCGCTGGCGCGACCGCTATGGGATCCCGCTGCAGGTGAGCGTCAACCGATCGCCCGCCCAGTTTCCGGTGGCCGTTGCGAAGGGACCCGTGGGCGGAACGCTCGCGACGCGCAGCGCGTCCAATCGCGACCTCCCGCGCCAATCGTGGCCCGATCAGCTGCGCGCGCTCGACCTGCCGGGGGACGCCATCGCGATGGAGGTCACCGAGGGGCTCCTCCTCGACGAGACCCGCGACACCGCCGAAGAGTTTGGCGCGATGCGCGCGGCGGGCATCGCCATCTCGCTCGACGATTTTGGCACCGGGTACTCGGCCCTCGCCTACCTGCAACGCTACCCCATCGACGTGGTGAAGATCGATCGCGCCTTCGTGCGGGGGCTCGACGTCGAGGCAAAGAACCTCGCGCTGTGTCGCGCGATCGTGCACATGGCGCACGAGCTCGGCATGTGCGTGGTTGCCGAGGGCATCGAGCGCGAGGTCGAGCGCGAACTTCTCACGGAGATCGGCTGCGACTACGGGCAGGGATATCTCTTCGGACGACCGATGCCCGCGGTGGACTTCGAACAGGTGCTCTCGCGCGGCGCGATGGCCCTCTCGTAGCGGCGCGGGCGCGCGCCCAACGGCGCCTCGAGGCCGCGGCGGCACCGCGGGGATCCCGTCGCAGAGGGGGGCCCGCGTCGAGGGGGGGCTTGACGCGGGGCCCCGCTTCGCCGCAATCACATGGGTTGATGGCGCACGACGACTTCGCGGTGCTTCGCATTGAAATCCTCGATGACCGCGGACTCTTCGCGCGGTCCGGGCACGCGGTGCTCACGCACGACGAGCTGAGCTTCGAGCCGAGCCGCATCGACGCCATTCTGGGCGCCGTGTCGTGGACGGTGCTCCTCATGGACATCGACCGCCTCGAGCGCTCGGGCTTCGACCTCGCCCTCGTGGTGCACACGCAAGACGGCGCGCGGCGCCTCCTCGGCCGCGGCGCCGACGTGCTGCACGAGCGCCTCGCGATGGTGCTCGCCCGACGCACCGCCACGCCGCGCGAGCGCGTGCTCCTCGAGGGCCGCGCCGAGCTCGCCATCGACGACGGCGACTGGCGCGGCGGCACCCTCAAGGTGACGCGCCAGGGCCTGCGCTTCGCGGCCGACGCGCAGGCCCTCAGCGTGTCGATCTTCTCGGTGGGGCACCTCGAGTATCACGCCGTGCGCCGCGTGCTCGAGGTGCAGACCACCGAGGGCCTGTGGCGCGTGAGCGGCGCCCTCGCCCTGCCGTGCTTCGCCCTCGTCGCGGGCCTGCGCGAGAACCCCCGGCTCGACTCGCGCTTCGAGGTGTGGGACGCGGCGCGCATTCACAACAGCCGCGAGCGCGCGGGGCGCGTGGTGCTCACCGCCGAGCGCTTTCGCTTCACCTCGACGAGCGTCATCGACGCGCTGGCGGGCGCCGACGAGACCTTCGACTGGCCCCTCGCCGAGATCGACCGCGTGGCCCTCCGCGGGCGCAACAACACGCAGCTCGGCGTCACGAGCGAGGGCCGCGAGGTGGTGTTCCGCGTGCCCGACGCGGGCGTGGCCTTCGGGTTCATTCGCGACGCGCTGGCGAGCGTTCCGCGACCCGACGAGCCCCCGCCCTCGACGGCCGGCGCGGTGCTCGACGCCGAGGGGCTCTCGCGCTTCGGAGGCCACGACGCGACGGTGATGCTGGCCGCCCCGGTGGTGCTGCTCCCCGAGCCCGGCGTGGCCGAGCGCGCCTGGCTCGTCGTCACCGACAAGCACCTTCGCATCGAGGGCCTCGACGGCGAGCGCACCCTCGAGTGGCCCGACCTCCAGGGCCCCGAGGGCGAGCCCGGTCCCCTCCTCGCGCTCCACACCGAGACCGAGTCGGTCACGATGCTCCCGCGCGGCGGCGCCAAGACCGCGATGCTCTTCTGGGCGAAGCGCCCGATGCCCCCCAAGCGCATGCTCGACACGCTGCGCGGTCGTCGCTCCGACGACACCGACGCGAGCGAGTCGCGCAACCGCCGCGAGTCGTACCGCGTCTCGGCGCCGGGCCGCTTCCTCGTCACCGTGACGCCGCTCAAAGAGGGCGGCGAGCCCGAGTCGCTGCAGCTCAACGACCTCTCCCTCGGCGGCCTCGCGGTGCTCCGCGAAGAGTCGCTCACCGTGGCCGACCGCTACACCGTGCGCATCCCCAACGGCGTCGGCGCCATCGAGCTCGAGGCCGAGGTCATCCACTCGGTGCCGCGCGGCACGCGCAAGCTCCCGTGGCGCAGCGGCCTCGCGTTTCACGGCGCCACGCCCGAGGTGATGCAAGAGCTCTCGGAGGTGTGGATGGCCTTCCAGCGCGAAGAGCTGCGCCTCGCCCGCGGCGGCTGAACCGCCATTCACCCGCGGGTGAAGCGGTAGGGCGCGAGCGAGGGCCCCTGCGTCGCGTCGAAGAGGGCGTCGAGCGCGTCGTGGAGGCGCGTCGCGGCCTCGGCGCGCAGGGCCTCGTCGGCCGCGTCGGGCCAGCACATCGCGTCGAGCACGTAGCCCGCGAGGTCGCGCGCGCGCTTGGCCGCGAGGTCTTGCATCGGCTCGAGGGCCACGTCGGCGAGCGCGACGGAGGTCTGGACGCAGGTCCACGCGCAGCGGTCGTCGTCGGCCGCGACGCGCGCGCCCAGCGCGGCGGCCCCGCGGCGCGCGGCGGTGAGGCCCTCGACGTCGGCCTGCGCGCTGGCCCAGTGTGAGGCCACCTCGATGGCGCGCTCGAGCCCCTCGCGGCCGTCGAGGAGGTAGTCGAGCGCCTCGCGCGCGACCCCTGCGGCGAGGGTCACGGCGGCGCTGCGGCTACCGAGGTGGTTCACGGCCATCTGGAGCCGCGCGCCCGGCGCGTGGGCGCGAAGGTAGAGGTGCGGCGCGCCGCGGAGGGTCATGGCGGCGGCCTCAGCCCTCGCCGCCGAGGGTCTTGAGCGTCGCGGGCGAGCGCATGTAGCGCGCGGCCTCTTCGATCGAGATGGCGCCCTTGCGCGCGAGCTCGAGGAGCGAGCGGTCGAGGGTGATCATCCCGACGTTCTGCGCG
>CAISKJ010000882.1 GCA_903885885.1 uncultured delta proteobacterium | reverse complement strand
CTGCGGTTCTTCAACGTCTTCGGCCCCCGGCAAGACCCGAAGAGCGTCTATGCCGCCGCGGTGCCCATCTTCATCGACCGCGCGGCGAAGGGCCTCCCCATCACCATCTACGGCGACGGCAGCGCGACGCGCGATTTCGTTTTCGTCGAAGACGTGTGCCAGGCCAACATGCTCGCGGCCACGTCGCCCGCGGCGGGCCGGGGCGAGGTGTTCAACGTCGCGCAGGGCGGGGTCATCACCGTTCAAGACCTCGCCGAGGCCGTGCGCCGCACCGTCGGGAGCGCCAGCGAGATCGTGCATGCGGCGGAGCGCCCCGGCGACATCAAGCACAGCCGCGCGTCGATTCAGCGCATCACCGAGGTGCTCGGCTTCGCGCCGTCGGTGTCGCTCGACGAGGGCCTGAAGCGCGCCGTCGCCGCCCGAGGCCGCGCGTAGGGTCGCTGCGCGAGGCCATTGCGGGCGCTGCGACAGAAGAGTAACGGAGTCGATCCAGTGGCGCGCGATGCGGGGCTCCTTCCTCGAGCGCGCTCGGAGGTCTCCGATGCTCGTAAAGACAGTGCGCCGCGCGATGCTCCTCGCGGCCGTGGTGGTCGCGCCCTCGCTCCTCGCGCCCGGGTGCGCCGAGGAGCGCCCCGCGATCAACCGCGTTCAGCCAGACTACCAGGACAAGCGCGACTTCGTGCCCGTCGAGTACGACGCGCTCGCGGCGGGCCTGCGCCTCGGCTCGCTCACCCCCGCGATGATCGAGCGCGAGCCCGTCTTCTATACGCAGACGACCATGATCGCGAAGCCCACCACCACGGGCTTCGTGGGCCTCACGTCGTACAGCAACATGGAGAAGATCCGGTGGGAGGTCACCGAGCGCGCCCTCATCGCGCGGCAGGCCTTCCGCTACGTGCGCAACGCGCCCGGCGGGGCGGGGGGCATCGGGCAGAACCCGCGCGTCGGTGAGATCGTGGCGGCCTTCGCCATCACGTCGCATTTCGACATCGCCAACGCCTACAACGAGACCACCGGCGAGCCCATCAACGTGCGGCTCGAGAACACCACCGATCGGCCCTGGTACCAGCGTCGCTTCATGCGCGTCGACTGGTCGCGCAACCTCGTCGACGGGTACAACAGCGTGCTCGAGTACGAGAGCTGGGAGGGGCGCGTCGAGAGCGAGCCCCTCGACGTGTTCATCAACTCGCCCGACGACCCCAACGCGCCGGTGTTCGACTACGCGCAGCGCGGCAATCAGCGCGAGCTGCGCTACTTCGACGTCGTCAACCGCGCGCTGTTGCACCCCGAGCGGGTCAATCTCGGACCCGACCTCCCGGGCATCCCCGTGTGCTACCTCGGCACCGGCGAGATGGCGTGCAACCCCGCGGAGCTCACGTTCCGCGTGTCGTTCCTCCGCGCCGACGCGACGCGCGACTACGAGCCCGCGAGCCTCACAGAACCGCTCCCCGGCGTCGCCAACGCGCCGCGCCCCCTCGACATGGAGCGCTTCGGCTTCTTCGACACGATGCGTATGGGCTTCGACACGGCGAGCTCGTCGGTGCTCGACACGCAGCGCATGCACTGGGCGATGCGCCACAACCTCTGGGTGCACCACCACGCGCTCTCCTTCGGGGCGAGCACGGCCGCGCTCTGCAACCGCGACGCAGACTGCGCCGCGGGCACCCTCTGCCGCATCGGCAACGCGCCCGTCGACGCGTCGCATCGCGGCGCCTGCGCGCCCCTCGCCGTCAACCATGCGCGCGGCGAGGCGGGCTGCGTGACCGACGACGACTGCCGCCACGGCCCCGGCGCCATCAGCGCGACGGCCGTGTGCGACGCGAGCACGCGCACCTGCGGCGAGCACTACGTCCGCTGCTCGTCGGACGCCGACTGCCGCGCCGTCGACGCGCAGTCGACCTGCGACCTCGCGATCGCGTACGGCCGCGCCGACAACAAGGGCCTGTGCCTCATGCCCTTCCGTCAGCGCCAGGTGCGGCCCGTGGTGTACTGGGAGTCGGCCAACTACCCGGCCTCGATGCAGCCCGTCACCGACGCCGTCGTGCGCGAGTGGAACGGCGCCTTCGAAGAGGCCGTGCAGGCCGGCCGTCAGCGCGAGTGCGAGATCGAGCGCGGCGTAGACGCAGCGACGACGCCCCGCGCGACGAACCCCTGCGTCACGCCCGCGGTGCTGGGCACCGACCCGGCCCTCGGCGCCGACGCGCGCAACGTGTTTCAGGGCTGCCACGCGCCCGTGTGGGGCGCCGACGCCAACCTCCCCGGCGCGCACACGCAGGCCGAGGTCGACGCCGCGCATGCCGCCGGGTGGGACCTCGCCGCGTGCGGCCCGCAAGGCACCGTCGCGCGCCTCGGCGACCTTCGCTACAACATGATCGGGGCCATTACCGACCACGACTCGCAGGGCTACTGGGGCCTCGCGAACCTCGCCGCCGACCCCGAGAACGGCGAGATGATCGCGGGCCGCGGCGCCGTCTGGCAGACCGTCACCGAGAGCTACTCGGCGTACCTCATCGCGCTGGTGCGCCTCCTCGCGGGCGAGACGGTGCCCACCGATGTGGCCAACGGGTCGTACCTGGTCGAGTCGATGCGGCAGATCGGGTCGGGGCGCACCGCGAGCCGCGACGTGCTCGACGCGCCGCTCACGCGCCCCGGCGCCCTCGCGCAGATCGCGGCGGCGGGAACGGCCTCGCTCGACCGCATGCGCCTCCCCGGCGCTGGGTGGTTCACGCACGAGAGCCCGCAGACGATCAACTCGCGCGACCCCGAGCGCCCGGGCGTGTTCGACCGCTCGGCGCGCAGGCTCCTCGAGGGGCGCGTGCTCGGCGACGGCAACAACCAGGGCGAGCAGCGACTCTCACAGCTGCGCGGCACCGACCTCGAAGGGCGCCTCATGAACGCCGCGCAGGCGCGCCTCGCGCCCACGGCGACGCCCGATCCGTCGGGCGTGCTCCCGGCGACGCGCGAGCTCGCCTCGCCGCTCCGCGGGCAGAGCGCGGCGCGCCGTCGCGTCATCGAGCGGCTGCGCGCGCGGCTCACGGCGTGGCAGTGCAACCACGAGGCGGCCTTCGGCGACGACGTGCTCCAGGGCCTCGCGAACCGCATCGTGGCGGGCGAGCCCATTCGCCAGAGCGACCCCGTCGACGCACCCGTGGCCTTCGGCCGCGACTGGAACTTCCGCGCCGCCGACGGCTCCATCGACTACGCCCTCGCGCGCACCTACGCCGAGCAGTTCATTCACCACGGCGTGCTCGCGCACGAGATCGGTCACTCGCTCGGGCAGCGCCACAACTTCACGGCGAGCGCCGACGCCGTGAACTACGACGACCAGTACTGGGTCGTGCGCGGGCGCGGCCACAGCGCCGGCGTGCGGCCCCGCTACGAGTACCTCGCCGATCCGACCGACGGTCACTACTACTCGCCCGAAGAGGTGAGCGGCCGCGTCGAGGAGTTCAGCTACTCGTCGGTCATGGACTACAAGGGCCTCAACGAGGACGCGCACGGCATCGGCCGCTACGACCGCGCGTTCATCCGCAACGGCTACGTCGGCCTCGTCGAGGCCTTCCGGCGCGTGGCCGACCACGACGCCGCGCTCGTGTACTCGGTCAACACCGCAGGCTCGGGCGTGAGCACGCCCCTCGACCTGCGCGAGTGGACCACCGGCGGACCCGTCCACGGCATGCACTACACGCAGATCCCGACGTACTTCGGGCGCCGCGACGACGGCACTCCCGACGTGCGCGACGACAACCGCTACAACGTCTTCGTCCGCGAGACGCGCAACACGAGCATCCCCGGCTGGGGCCCCGCCGACTTCACCAACGAGACCAACGACGGGCATGTCCTCGTGCCCTACCGCTTCGACTCCGACGAGCGCGCGGGCCTCGTGTGGCAAGACCAGACCAACGACACGGGCGCCGACGCCTACGAGTCGCTGCACTATGTCGCCAGTCACTACCTCGACTATTACTTTGCGAACAGCTACGCGCGATACCGCTCGGGCTTCAGCACCGAGGCGTACGTGGCGCGCCAGTGGGGCCGCTTCGTCGAGCAGATGCGCCAGTGCGCGCAGACGCTCGCCTTCGACATGGTCTCCTATCAAGACTTCCTCGCGGGCAACGTCGGGTGGCCGCGCTACCGCGACGACGCGGCGGAGCACGGCGGCTTCGTCAACCAGGCCACCATGAGCCTCGTGGCCGACGCGTTCGTCGCGCAGGTCACGATGCCCGAGATGGGTCAGCACCGGGCCGTCCGTACCTCCAACGGCTCGCGCCTCGCGACGCCCAACTACGAGACCAACGCGGGCTTCCCCATCCCCATCAACCAGGGCCGCGGCTTCGAGTCGACGTGGCGCGACGACGTCGGCTTCTGGTGGTACGAGCAGCTCAACCGCGCCGGCGCCTACTACGACAAGACGCTCGCGCTCGACGCCTTCGCCGACCCCGAGCTTCTCCTCCTGCAGCGCGACACGCCCACCGACCTGCGGCTGTTTCAGCTGTCGTTCTACTCGATGTACCCCGCGCAGACGATCCGCCTCTTCGGCGGCCTGCTCGCGGAAGACTACGACGACTACGCGCCCATCGTGTCGCTCACGGGCGACCACGACATCGCGCGCACGCACCTCGCGACGCTCAACCTCCCGCCGGGCGTCGGCGGCGGTCGCAGCGGCCGCGTGCTCGACGCCAACCACGTCGCGCTCGACCCGCAGGCGCACTTCACCGTGCAGCTCCGCTCGGCCATCATGAGCGTGGCGCAGTTCCCGGCGACCTTCGACCAGCGGTTCATGGACTACGCGCGCGTCTGGAGCGACGGCTCCGTCGAGTCCATCAGCGTGAGCGACCCCGCGCGCAACACCGTGGCCTTCACCGACCCGTGGTCCGGTGTCACGTTCCGCGCGCTTCACGTGGGCGCCGCGGCGGCCGAAGCGGGCGCTGATGTAGGCGCTTCATCCCTCGTTCACCCGGGCACAACGTCCGTGGCCAACGAGGCCGGCATCGGCGCGCGCATGCTCCTCCACGCCGCCGACATCGACGCGCTCCGCACGCAAGCGCTCGCGCGCGGCGAGGCCGCGCAGGCCACCGCGTACGAGACCGAGGAGCGTCGCTACCTCGACCTCGTCCAGGTCATGCGGCGCCTCACGGCGATCTATGGTTCAGGGCACATCGTGACGCGCTGAGCGCGCGGGGCGGAGAGGCTACCGATCGCCAGCGGCGTCGCTGGCATCGGTGGCGCTCGCGTCGCGAACGCCCGCGTCGGAGGCCCCCGCGTCGGGGGTGCTCGCGTCGGGGCGCACGCCCGCGTCGGCGGGGGGCAGCGTCCCGTCGTCGTAGCCGCAGTACGAGGGCTCGCCGTCGGCGCCGGGGATGCACCGCAGGGGCGCCATGCAGTCGCCGTCCGTCGTGCAGTCTTCGAGGT
>CAISKJ010000881.1 GCA_903885885.1 uncultured delta proteobacterium | reverse complement strand
CGCGTGCCCCACGGCGGCCACCTGCAACGACATGGTCGCGTGCACCACCGACGCGGTGCTGAGCGCGGGGACCTGCGCGGCGGTGTGCACCCACAGCGCGATCACCGCGGCCATCGGCGGCGACGGGTGCTGTCCCGCGGGCGCCACCGCGGCCACCGACAGCGACTGTCGCGCGGTCTGCGGCAACGGCGCGCTCGAGCCCGGCGAGGTGTGCGACACGACCCTCGCCGCGGGCCGCCCCGGCGCGTGCCCCACCGTCGCGAGCTGCGACGACATGGTGGCGTGCACGCGCGACACGGTGGCGGGCGCGGGCACCTGCAACGCGGCCTGCGCGCACGCGGCGATCACGGCGCCGACCAACAGCGACGGGTGCTGCCCCGCGGGCGCCACCGCGAGCAACGACAACGACTGCCGCGCGGTGTGCGGCAACCGCGTGGTCGAGCCCGGCGAGCAGTGCGACGACGGCAACGTGACGCCCGGCGACGGCTGCGGCGCGACCTGTCAGAGCGAGCGCACGGCCCTGCGCATGAACACGCTCTCGCTCGTCGACCCGCACGCCTTCGCGTCGGTGTTCGGCTTCTGCGCCGACGTCACCGCCACGGTGAACACGCAGTTTAGCAACGGCGTCACCACCGACACGACCGCGCCGCCCGACGGGCTCCTCGACCTCAGCGTGGTGACGGTGTTCTCGCCGCTCAACCCCGCGGCGCCCACGTCGCCGATGCTGCTCACCTTTCCCAACTGCACGGCGCCCATCGCCTCGACGCGGTGCACGCTGCCCGCGGGCGGCACCTCGATCGCCGCGACGGCCACCAACCGCACGGCGGGCACCTGCCTCGCGCCGGTGGCGGGATCGTTCCGCGCGTCGTACACGCCCGCCATCGCGCAGCCCGCGGGCCCCTGCTTCTCGGCGCCGCTCGGCAACGTGACGTTCACCATCGCAGGCATCGCGATCCCGCTGCAGAGCGCGCAGATCGGAGCCACCTACGCGGGCGCCCCGACGTCGCAGCTCGTCACCGGCGTGGTGTACGGCTTCCTCACGCAGACGGCCGCGCAGGCGGTGATTCTCCCCACCACCCTGGCGGTGGTGGGCGGGCGCCCGCTGGCGTCGCTGCTCGCGGGCGGCCCCGGCAACTGTCGCACGGGCGCCAACAGCGACCAGGACACCGTCGGCGGCGCCGCGGGCTGGTGGGTGTACCTCAACTTCACGGCCACGACGGTCCCGTACAACTGAGACGGCGCTCTCCGCGTGGCACCGTGCCAGCGCGGTGCCCGCGCGGTGCCCGCCGCCGTGTTCGCCCGTTGCTCTTCGTCGACGCGAACGCCCTTGCAGTAAGCGATTTTTGCGCGTGGCCTGACGATCGCTATGGAGCCCCGCGCCGCGGCACGCCGACCTCCGGTGTGCGCGTCGATCGAGGCTCACCATGCGCACCGCGACTTCGAAGAGGCCGCGTAGCCACGAAGGGCTTTGCGACGTTCGCCTCGGGCGCGCGTGGCCAACCGCGCCGCGGCTGCCGTTTCACAACTCCGCGCGACCCGCTACTGCGCGCTCGCGCCCGCGACGGGCTGCACGCGCAGCGCGGTGAGCGGCGGCTGGTTCGTCGGGTCGCGCGGCGGGCCCGCGCCCTCCCACTGGCCCGCGTAGAACCACCGCGCCCCGGGGGCGGTGAACGTGCGCGGAGAGTCGCCCGTGACGGGCCACGCGCCCGCCATCCACGAAGCGCCGAAGTTGCCGTCGAGGATCATGTCGGTGTCGATGGTGAGCCGCCCGCAGCGCGCCGCGGGGGTGTTCGCGCACCACGACGGCTCGCCCAGCGAGCCCATCAGGAACCACAGCCCGTTGGGGTCGCCGCCCACCGCGCTCGTGAAGCCCAGGCGCCCCAGGCGCGCGAGCTGCACCACGCGGATGTCGTCGGTGGCGCGGCCCGCGGGGCCCGGCGTGCGCTCGCGGCCCACGCGCACGAACACCTGCTCGCCGGGGCCCGTCGGGTACCAGCCCGTCGCGTCGAGCGGAACGATGCTCCGCGGCTCGTGCGTGCCCTCGTCGAAGACGCTCTCGCCCACCGCGCCGATCACGGCCACCACGCCCACCGAGGCCGCGCGCGGCTGGCGCACGGGGAGCTCGTCGGTGGAGACGCCGAGGAGGTACGCGGTGGTGTGCGAGTCGCCGTTGGTCACGTAGCTGAGCACCATCGCCGTCGCGCCGCGCGCGCCGCCGGGGAGCGCCGTGGGGCTCACCGTGATGAGCTGCATGCGCGCCTCGGTGCCCAGCAGAAAGGGACGCGCCGCGAAGCCGTAGCCCTCGCCCGCGCGGCACGTGAGCACCGCGAGCGCGGGGCCCGTCACCTTGCGGCCCGGGTCGGCCGCGGCGCCGCCCGGCACCACGAGCGCCACGAGCGCGTTGGGGAGCACGTCGGACTTGGCCACCGCGAGCACCGTGTTGCCGTCGCGCACCAGCACGGGAAACAGCCCCGAGAGCGAGATCACCCGATCGTGCCGGCGGTGCAGCTCGCCCGTGGCCGTGTCGGCGAGCACCTGACCCTCGGTGAGCCCCGCGAGCTCGACGTGCAGCGTGCCCGTCGTGCAGGGGTCGACGGCGGGCGCGCTCGGGGCCGCGTCGACCACCGCGAGCGCCGCGTCGGGCGCGCCCTCGACCGCCGTTGCGACGACCGCCGGACGCGGCGCCGAGGTGCAGCCGAAGAGCAGCGCACCCGTCCACAAGAGGCGATGGCTGTCCATATGTTGCGCAAGGGTAGGGAGTATCCCGTATCCTCGTCAACGACGAAGCATCCCTCTTACGCAGTGTTCTGAGAGGGTTCGTTGCGTTGAAGACGCGCATCACGGCGACGATACTCGCGCCGTCACGAAGGGCCGCGCGCCCCTTCGAGGTGACCGACCATGATGACGACGCACGACGAAGAGGGCAACGCCGCTCGGCTCCTACGCCGCGCGGTCTCGCTGACCACGCTCCTTGTTGCGAGCGTAGCGCTCACGGCGCTCGCGCCGCTGCTGCTGGCGATCACGGTGGTCGTCGACGTGGCGCAGCGCGCGCGCCTCGCCCTCACGCGCACGCTGCTCATGGTGCTCACGTGGATCGCGTACGAGCTCGCGGGGGTGCTCCTCGCCGGCGGGCTCTGGCTCCGCGGAGGCAACGCCGAGCGCGTGATCGAAGGCCATTTTCGCCTCCAGTGCTGGTGGGCGGGCGGCCTCTTTGACGCCACGCGGGCGCTCTTTCAACTGCGCGTCGAGGTCACCGGCGACGCGGCGGCGGAGGGCGGCCCGGTGCTCATGCTCGCGCGGCACGCGAGCGTGGCCGACACGCTCCTCGCGGCGGCGCTCCTCTCGCGCCCCTACGGCCTGCGGCTGCGCTACGTGCTCAAGCGCGAGCTCCTGTGGGATCCGTGCCTCGACATCGTGGGCCACCGGCTCCCCAACGCGTTCGTGCGCCGCGGGTCGCGCGACACCGCGGGCGACGTGGCGGCGGTGCGCTCCCTCGCGTCGGGGCTCGGGCCCCGCGACGGCGTGCTGATCTTTCCCGAGGGCACGCGCGCCACCCCGGCGCTGCGCGCGCGCGCCATCGAGCGCCTCGACGCGTCGCCTACCGCCACGGGCCCGCAGCGCGAGGCGGCGCGGCGGCTGAAGCACGTGCTCCCGCCGCGCCTCGAGGGCGTGCTCGCGCTCCTCGAGGCCGACCCGGGCGCCGACGTGGTGCTCCTCGCGCACGCGGGCCTCGACAGCGTGCGCACGCTCGCCGACCTTCGCCGCGGCACGCTCGTGGGGCAGCGCGTGCGGGTCCACCTCTGGCGCTGCCCGCGCGCGGAGATCCCCGACGACCGCGAGGGCCGCATCGCGTGGCTTCTCGCGCAGTGGCAGCGCGTCGACGACGCGGTCGGGGCGGGCTGAGTCCGCGCGTCGGCGTCGTTGTGTTCCCGCCGCGCGGGGCTACCATCGCGCCGATGGCACCGCGCGCACTCGTCTTCGCCTTCGCGCTCGCGAGCTGCGCCGAGACCGCCACCGCGCGCGACGCGCGTGATGCCCGCGACGCCAGCGACGTGAGCGATGCGCCCGACGTCGACCCCTGCGGCGGCCTCGGGCGATGTGACGGAATATGTCGCGACCTCTCCGCCGACCGCGCCCACTGCGGGCGCTGCGGCAACGTGTGTCCGAGCGCGTACGAGTGCGTGGGCGGGGCGTGCGTGATGGCGCCCTGCGTCTCACCGCTGGTGGCGTGCGGCGGCGAGTGCCGCGACGTCACGAGCGACCCGCGGCACTGCGGCGGGTGCGGCTGCGCGTGCGCGCCGGGGCAGTGGTGCGCGGGCGGCTACTGCGTCACGGG
>CAISKJ010000880.1 GCA_903885885.1 uncultured delta proteobacterium | reverse complement strand
CGGCGGCGACACCGACCGACGACTGCGCGGCGCCCAGAATGGCCGAGAGCCCTTCGCCCCAGCGCGCGCTGCGAAAGTAGGCGTCGCCCGCGTTCTCGACGGCCGCGAAGCGGGTCGCGGCGATGCGCGTCGCGGTGCCGAAATGTACCGCCGTCCAGCGGTGCGCGGGGTCGATGCCGATGGCCACCATGGTGGGCGTCGCGAGCTGCGAGGCCACGTGGCGTTCGAACTCAGCGCGCGTGGTGAAGCGCGTGTCGGTGAGCACGCGCACGTCGAAGGGGTAGCGCGCCGCCTCGCTGCGGAGCGCCGACTCTTGATCGGGCGCGAGCAGGTCGGCGCCGTCGCGCAGCTGGAGCGTACCCGCCTCGGCAGAGGCGCCGAGGGCGAGCGTGGACGCGAGCGCGGTCGCGGCCGCGAGGGTGCGGGTGCGATTGCGGAGCATGGGCCCTCCCTTTCGTGTCGCCGTCGGATCAACGGGCGACGCTCAAAGACCAGCGCAACCATGCGTCCCGCCCGGCCCCTGTCAAGTGCGCGCTCTCCGTGCAATGCACGGCGTTGCGCGCGCGACTACCGCAGCGCGGCGACGGCGGCGGTGATCTTCGGCAGCGACACCGACACGGGCGTGGTGAGCTCCGGCGCGAAGATCGACACGCGCAGCTCTTCGAAGAGCCACCGCAGCTCGTCGGCGGCCTCGGGGTCGCGCGCGCTCCCTTGCTTCGCCACGAAGGCCGCCCACGCGGGCGCGAAGGGCGCGAGCTTGCCGGCGTCTTTCTGCGGGTTGTCGACGGCGCGCCCGAGGCGCACCTGCACCGCCCGCAAATACCGCGGGTAGTGCGCGAGGCGCGCGGGCGTCACCGTGGCCATCAGCGTCGGCGGAAACAGCCCGTCGAGCTGCGCGCGGATCTCCTTCAGGGCCGCGGCGCCGGTCGGGTGCCGCTGCGCGAGGCGCATCGCCTGGTGCGTCTTGGCGAGCTCCGCCGCGGTCACCTTGATCACGTCGGCGTAGCGCTGCGAGGTGCCGTCGACGCGCGGGGCCCCTTCGCGAACCAACTTCTCGAAAGACTCTTTCGCACGCGGGAGCTCGGCCTCGGGCCCCAGCCCGAAGGCGTCGTCGACGATGCGCGCGAGCACCGTCGCGCGAAACGCGTCGGCCTCGGCGCGCGAGGGCGGCGCCCCGTCGAGCTTCGGAAACGGCGCCGGCACGCGCGGCCCCGCCACGGCGATGACGCCCCGCGCCGCGAGCGACACGAGCCTCCGCACGCCGCCCAGGGTGGCGGTGCGCGCCGCGGGCGACGACTCGAGCAGCGTGAGGTCTACGTTGCTCCCGCGGTCGACGAGGGCAGGGTAGCTGCGCACCTCGACGCCCCCCACGCGGCGGGTGATGTACTCGGGGAGCGCGCCGAAATCCCACGCGGTGAGCCCCTTGCGCTCCCAGTTGGCGGGCGGGGCGTTGCGCTGCCACGCGGCGCGCGCGCGGGCGCCGTAGCGCTCGAGGAGGTCGTCGACGTCGCGGCCCTGTGCGACCGTGTTGCCGTTCTCGTCGACGACGCGCAGCGTGAGGCGGAGGTACGGCGCCACCGCGTCGGCCGCGAGGCTGTCGTCGGGCACGTCGACGCCCGTGAGCGCGAACACCGCGCGAGCCAGCGCGGGCAACATCGGTCCGCTGAAGGGCGTGAGCTCCGCGGCGAGGAGCGCGGCCAGCTCGCCCACCGATCCGAGGCTCTTGCGCACGGCCTTGGGCGCGCGCCCGAGGAGGGCCGCCACCTTGTCGCGGTGCCACGCGGGAATGGTCCAATCGAGCTCGCCCGGCACGATCTGCGGCAGGAGCACGAGGGGCACCGTGACGGTCACACCGTCGTCGTCGGCGCTCGGGTCGAAGCGGTACGTGAGCGGCAGCGCCACGCCGTGGAGGGTGAGCGTGTCGGGGTAGTCCGAGGGTACGAGGTCGGCCTCGCCCGCGAGCACGTCTTCCATCGAGAGGTAGAGCACGTCGGGGCGCGTGAGCTCCACCTTCTCGCGCCACACTTCGAAGGTCTTTCCGTTGACCACGTCGAGGGGCACGCGCTGGTCGAAGAAGTTGAGCAGCGCCTCGTCGTCGACGAGCATGTTGCTGCGCCGCGCCTTGTCGCGCAGCCGCTCGACGCGCGCGAGCACCTCGCGGTTCTTCTCTTGAAACACGCCCCGCGTCTTGAACTCTCCGCGCACGAGCGCGTGGTCGAGAAACATCAAGCGCGCCTGCGCGGGCGACACCGTGGCGTAATCGACGCTGCGGTCTTTGAAGATCTGCAACCCGAAGAGGGTGGCGCTCTCACGCACCGAGGCGCGCGCGGCGCGCTCGG
>CAISKJ010000879.1 GCA_903885885.1 uncultured delta proteobacterium | reverse complement strand
CTGGAGCGTCGCCCAGCCCGCGGAGCTCATCGGGTTCTCGTTCACGCCCCCGAACTACCACAAGAGCTCCTGTCGCTTAACGCCTATGGGGCTTGCACCGCGCCCGGAAAGAAATTGGGGCACGATGAGGGGGATAAACCCGCGGGCACACGCGTCTTCGAAAGATGAGACCAGCGGTCAGAGGTCACCCCCCAGACGCACGCGCTCTCGGCGTGGTGCGCCGTCAGCCACGCGCGCCACGCGGCGCGGTCGTGCAGCGCGACGTGTTCGCGAGTGTCGCCGCTTCAGGCGCGCCCCTCAAGGCGATGAAGCGCGTGGGAAGCGCGCTGTCGACGGTGACGCGCTCAGGCGCGAAGGAGGTACCCGCCGCGCACGGCGCCCCACAGCGTGGCCATGCCGATCTGCGCGGCGAGGAGCGTGTGATTCGTCGCGTGCGGCCAGTGCGCGAGGCTCGCGGCGACGACCGCGACGTCGCCCGCGCCGAGGCAGGCCTGAAAGGCGCGAAACGTGGGTCTGTGCACCGTCGGCTGCCACAGGAGCCACGCGTAGAAGCCGAACACGAGCGAGGCCACGGTGCCCGCGTAGAGCCGCAGCAGGAGGATCTCGGGCGCGCCCGGGGCCGCGATGCCCACGGTGTCGTGGAGGTACGTCGCCGGCGCGAGGAGCCACAGCGCCAGCGTGACAGCCACGAGCGGAAGCTCGACGAAGAAGAGCCTGCGCCACCCCGCGGGCAGCGGCGTGAGCGCGCGCGTCGCCGCGTCGGCGTCGAGGGGGTTCGCGCGCCCGTGGGCGTGCGCGGCGGAGCGGTTGTCAGAGGTCGTCATCGCGCGGTGCCTTTGAGGAACCGCGAGCGTACCGAGCGTCGGTGCGCCGATGACTCGGCGATTTCAAGCGCGCTCTGCGGACCGGGTGCGGACACCACACGGAGGGTCTCGCGCCGTCGTTTGCCCGACCTCGCGATCCCCTCCGTCGCTGCGGCACCGCGTGAGGCACGCCGCCGGGCAGCGGCTCTCGCGTGCGGATGTCGCGCAACTCGCTGCAGGTGCGCGCGCAAAGACTATGGCGCCATAGCCTACAGTGAGATTGGAATCCGGTGCCCTCCTTGCGGGTCACTTCCCACGGAAGTCGCGCGTTTCGACGCCTCCCCGCGCCCGATCGCGATCCCTACCCCGCCACGCGCGCGACGAAGCGGCCGGGCTGCGCGTACAGGATCGGGCGGCGTGCGCCCGGGCGGAGGGCGCTCCCGCGGGCGCGCTCCGGTGTAGCGTCGGCGCGATGCGAACCATCCCGTTGGACACCGAACTCCGAAGCCGCGTGGCGGCGACGCTCGCGCAGGCGCCCCTCTTTCAAGGCCTCAACGCCGAACAGCTCGACAAGGTGGTGGGGCTCGCGGTGCTCATGCAGTTCGACGCGGGCGAGACGCTCGTGCGGCAGGGCGACGCCAGCGAAGGGATGTTCGTTGTGGTGCGCGGCGAGGCCGCGGTGAGCGTCGCCGAGCGGCGCACGGGCGAACCGGTGCAGGTGTCGGTCATCCGCGCGCCGGAGACCGCGGGCGAGGTCGGCCTGCTGCTCGGCGAGCCTCGCATGGCCAGCGTCACGGCGCGGGGCACGGTGCTCGTCGTGTCGTTTTCGGCGTCGACCTTCCGCGGGCTCTTCCTCCAGGTGCCGGCCTTCGGAATGGCCGTCGCGCAGAGCCTCGCGCGGCGTCTCGTGGGGGCGCAGCGCGACGTCTCGCTCCCGACGTGGAGCGACGCGGCGCCCGTCCCCTCCGCCGACGTCGTCTCCCTGCTCCCGCTCGATTTCATCGAGCGTCACCGGGTGCTCCCCCTCAGCCTCGAGGGCACCTCGCTCACCCTCGGCTTCGTCGATTCGCCCGACGCCGCGACGCTCGACGGCGCGCGCCGCATGGTCCCGAGCCTCGAGATCACACCCGTCCAGATTCGTCATCGGCTCCTCGACGAGGTGCTCCGCGAGCGGTCGGGCATCGCGTCGTGGTCGTCGGGGCTCGCGTCGCGTCCGCCCGCCGAGGCCGCTGCCACCGCGCACGCGGCGCCGCAGCTCGACAGGCTCCTGCGTCGCATGGTGGCCGAGGGAGCGAGCGACCTGCACCTCTCGGCGGGCCATCGCCCGCGGTGGCGCATCGACGGGGCCGTTCGCGAGATCGGCGACGCGCCCGTGCTCGGCGGCGACGAGGTGGCGCAGCTCCTCGACGGGGCGTTGGACGCGCGCTCGCGCGCCGCGCTCGCCGACAACGACTGCGACTTCGCGTACCCCATCGAGGGCCTGGCGCGATTCCGCGTGAACATGTTTCGCGACCAGCGCGGCGTCAGCGCCGTGCTCCGGGTCATTCCCGCGAAGATTCTCACGGTGGAGCAGCTGGGACTCCCGCCGGCGGTCGAGGCGCTGTGCCGTCAGCCCAAGGGTCTGGTGCTGGTCACGGGCCCGACCGGCAGCGGCAAATCGACGACGCTGGCCGCCATGATCGACGCGATCAATCGCACGCGCGACGAGCACATTCTCACCCTCGAAGACCCGGTGGAGTTCGTGCATCGCAGCCAGCGGTGCCTCGTGAATCAGCGCGAGGTCGGCCCGCACACGAAGAGCTTCGCGCGCGCCCTCAAGGCCGCCTTGCGCGAAGACCCGGACATCGTGCTGGTCGGCGAGATGCGCGACCTCGAGACCGTCTCGCTCGCGATGGAGACGGCCAACACGGGCCACCTCGTGTTCGGCACGCTCCACACCTCGACGGCCATCGGAACCGTCGATCGCATCATCAACCTGTTCGCCCCCGAGCAGCAGCCGCAGATGCGCGCCACCTTGTCCGAAACCCTGCGCGGCGTCGTGGCCCAGACGCTGTGCAAGAAGATCGGCGGCGGTCGCGTCGCGGCGCTCGAGGTGCTCATGGTCAACGCCGCGGTGTCCAACCTCATTCGAGAGGGCAAGAGCCACCAGATCGCGAGCATGATGAGCGTGGGTCGCGCGGCGGGTAACCAGCTCCTCAACGACGAGCTCCAGCGCCTCGTGAGCACGGGGGTCGTGGCGTACGAAGAGGCATCGGCGAAGGCCGTCGACAAGGCCGACCTCGCGCGCCGCTGCGGCAAGGAGCCGCCCGAGAAGGACAAGCGCTAGTACCCCCGCGCGCGGGTGCAGGCGCGCGGGCCGCCGATGGCGCGCTCCCCGTCGACCTCGACCAGCCCGTCACGGATTACAATTTCCGTAATCGCGTTTACGGTCGCCGTAATCGGGTGACGGTGCGTGGCTGCTCGAGCCCGTCACCTCGAAGAGAATATCAGCCGGATGCGCTCGATCACGTCGCGCTCCTTGATGACGGCGATGAAGCGCATCCGCCCGTCGCATCATCGGGCACGCGAGCACGTCCCAGCCCCACATGCGGTGCATCAGCGTGGCCCAGTCGATGCGCCCCGATGACGTCGCGCCAACGGACTTCTCGTCGCGCTCGCCCCCCCTCCGCCTTCGGGGGGCGTCGATCTACCCTGTCGGGGGGTGCCCCCTCAGCAAACACCTTGATTCTTCGAAGATCACGGTTTGTCCGACCGGTCGGACAACGGCGGAGGAAGCGCGGCGCCGGGGCGTCCGGGGGCCGCTCCCCCGCGACGCCGTCACGCTTCCCCCGCGACGACTTCGCGGCGGCGACGTCCGTGCTCGGCGGGTTGATGGAACGACGCGTGGTAGCGACCGCAGTGCTCATGATTCTCCCCCTCTCGATGATGGTGTGTGCGCATCGAAGCGCGCACCGGACATTGGCGCGGCGCGTTGCGCTCACGAGAGCCAGGATTGACGGGTGAGAGAAAAACCTGAGCGGTCGGTCTACGATCTCTCAGAATGCCTACGGGGAAGGCATCCAGAGGCGCGACAGTTCGATCTCGATGGCCTCGAAGGGCGCGAGTCGCACCGACGGTGGAGCGGGGCTCCCATGCCCCCGTCTTCGCCCCATCGCTCGCCCTACCTCGCGATCCGCCCGTCGCCGTGCGCGTCGCGCTTGACGGCGCGGCCGGGTAGAGGCTCTATCGCGCGGATGTCGCGCTACACCTACTCCGAGCTCGACGCCGCGACGCTGCGCTCGCTCGTCACGTTCCGCGACCTGGGTGTCGTCTCGTCGCGCTGGGCGGCGCTCACGCAGCCCGTCACCGACCGCGAACGGGTGCGCATCGAGGCGCTCCGCGAGGTGCTCGTCGACCGCCCGCTCACCCTGCTCAACGAGGCGACGATCTGGTCGCGCGCCATCTACCCGATGCTGATGCTCGCAGAGAGCGAGCACGTGCAGGCCTTCGCGCAGGTTCCGCTGGAGGCGAGCTTCGCCCGCTTCGACCTCACCGGGACGCTCGATGGGACGCTCGCGACGAGCCTCTCGGGCGGCGTCGAGGCGCCGTTTCTCGTCGTCGTCGAGGCGAAGCGCGGCCTCGAAGCGGTGAACCCGCAGTGGCAGCTCTACGGCGAGATGCTCGCCGCGATGGTCGCCAACGCGGGCGACGCGCGCCCGAGCGTCGCTGTCATGCACGGCTGCTACACCGTCAGCGACACGTGGACCTTCGTGCGCGCCGAGGGCCGCGCGCTGGAGAGCGACCGACCGTCGCTGACGATCGAGAGTTCGCGGGAGTACTCCGAGCGCGCCGAGGCCGAGCAGATCGTCGGGCTCCTCAAGGGGATCGTCCGCAGCGCGCAGGGCTGAGGGGCGAGGTCGACAGGGCGGATAGGGCCTCCAATGGCCCGCAGCGTCGCTACCCGCGCAGAGGCCCTTCCGCGAGGGCTTCGCGTAGTGGGTCTTTCGTGCACGCTCGCGGTGTGACCGTGGCTTCGCGCTCGGGCTGACGCGCGCGGGTGTCGGGCGACGTCATGGCCGCGCCCCGACGCGGCCGCGGGCGGCGGCTCGGCACGGAACAGCGAAGGTACGCGCGGCGACACCCATCGGGGCGACTGTGCGACCGGTGGTCGCGATGTCAACTTCGCCCCCCGGCGCGGGGCCCGATGCGAACCTTTGCGCGACGTGATACCGAAGAGTCGGAAGGCTGCGCCCTGGACAGGTGCGCACGGACCGCCGATGACCACCGACTCGCACCTCGACCTCGACCTCGACGCCTGGCGCGACCACGTGCTGTCGCGAATCTTGCGCAGCGTGGTGGTGTTCGCTGGCATCGCCGCGGTCGGCGGGATCGCGCTGGCGGTGCAGCACCGGGTGTACGGCGTGGCGGTCTTCGACGCGGTCGCGTGGGCCGCGATGGTCGGGGTGTGGCGCGGGTCCCTTCCGTACCGCGCGCGCGCCTTCGCGCTGGTGGCGCTGATCTTCCTCGTCGGCGTGGTGATCCTGGGCGCCATCGGGCCGATCGGCGTGGGGCACCTGTGGCTCATCGGGGCGCCGGTGACGGCCGCGCTGCTCGCGGGCCGCCGGGCCTTCTTTCTCTGGCTCGCGAGCGCGGAGGTGGCGCTGCTGGCGTTCGCCGTCGCCGCGCGGACGCTCGCCCCCTGGCCGCAGGCGCCGGTCGACGCGTGGTGGTGGATCATGGTCATGGCCAGCGTCGCGTCGGTCGCGCTGCTGGTCGGGCTCCCGACGCTCGAGCTGCTCCGCGGCGTCGACGCGACGCTGGCCGTCCGCGCCCGCGAGCGCGACCGCGCCCAACGGCGCGAGCGCGAAGAGGCGGCGCTGCGCGCGCAGTTCGAGCTCCTCTTCGCCGAGAGCCCGGCGGCGCTGCTGCTCGTCGACCCGAGCGGCGCGGTCGTGCGGCACAACGTGCTCGCCCGGCGGCTCTTCGACCTCGGCGACGGCGAGCCCGCGCAGCTGGCGGCGCTGCTCGGCGCGCGCGCGCGCGACGCCGCCCGGAGCATGCAGGGCGCGCCCGACGGCGGCGCCATTGCGGCCTTCGACGCGACCCTCGACGGCACCAGCTTGACGGGGCGCGCCCTCGTCGCAGCCACGCGCATCAGCCCGATTCAGATCAACGAGGTGAGGCACGCGCTCGTCGGCGCCGTCGACGTGGGCGAGCGCGTCGCCGCGCAGCGCGCCCTGCAGGATGCGCTCACCGAGAAGGTGACCCTGCTCCAGGAGGTGCACCACCGCGTGAAGAACAACCTGCAGATCATGGCGAGCCTGCTGGGTCTGCAGGCCGACCGCGTCGAGAGCGCGGAGGCGCGCGCGGCGCTCCTCGAGAGCACCCAGCGCGTGCGCACGATGGCGCTGATTCACCAGCAGCTCTACGCCGGGGAGACCTTCGCGCGCATCGATTTCGACGGCTACGCGCGCATGCTCGTCGTCGAGCTGTGCGCCGCGCTGGACCCCGACGCGCGCCTGACGCTCGCGCTCGAGCGGGTCGAGCTCATGCTCGCCAACGCGCTCCCGTGCGGGCTCATCCTCAACGAGCTCGTTTCGAACACGCTCAAGCACGGACGCTCGGCGGACGGCGTCTGCCGCCTCACGGTCACGGTGCGACCGCACGAGGGCCGCCTCCTGCTCGAGGTCCGCGACGGGGGTGCGGGGCTCCCCGCGCCCTGGCGCGCGATGCAGCGACGCTCACTCGGCGGCAGCATCATCGACGCGCTCGTGCGGCAGCTGCGCGCCACCCTCGAGGTCGACACGGGCCCCGATGGGGGAGCGCGCTTTCGGCTCCTCGCGCCGCTGGCGCCCGAGACCGGCGCGCCGGCGCGGCGCGGCGCCTGACCCGTCGCTGCGGGTCAGCGGTCGCCGGCGGACCACGGCTCGATGGGCACGCGGCGCGCGAAGAGGTACGGGCCCGCGGTGGCGCCACGCCTCATCGGTGATGCGCTTGTCGTGGGCGGCGATGTGAAGGGCCACGTAGAGCATGCGCGCGCTGAGGCGCAGCGTGGGGCCTCCCCCGCGCGCCAGGAGGTCGCGCCATACGGGGTTGTCGTGGCGACCGTCGAGCGCGGCGGCGGCGTCGTCGTCGAAGACGTTCACGAGCACCCAACGACCGAAGGAGACGAGCGCGTCTTCGATCACGTCGCGCGTCTCTTCGGCGCGCCGCAGCGCCTCGGCGAGTATCTTGCGCTGTGGGGCGTCGAGGGGCCTGGGGGCGGTGAGCTCACCGACCTGCACGTCGACCGGGTGGCCGAGCGCGTCGACTCCCTCCGGGTGAAGATCGCAGCGGAGCTCGCGGGCTGACGCGCCCCCCGCCGTGACGCCCGCCGACGGTGCGCGGCGCGAGATGGCCGTCGCGAATCTCAGGCCAGCCGAAAGGCCGTCCGCGCGTTCACCGCGCAGCGCTCGCCGCCGCCGCCCCGTATCTCGCGCGCGCCACCGATCGTGAACTCGTTCGGGCCGACGCGAACGTCGCGCGGCTCCCACAGCTCGAGGTTGCTCTCGGTCCCGTAGACGTCGAGCCACAGCGTCCACAGCTTCGCCTCCGGCTCGAAAGTCATCCGCTGGATCGCGTACGACCAGTCGGCGGGCCGGCCGACACGGTTCTCGCAGATCAGCATATCGCCCGCGCTGCGCAGGATCCGGCCCGCGTCGAACAACGACTTCACCACCTCGTAGAACGACGCCTCGAACTCGCCCGGAAAGTGGGCCAGCGGCCGCTGTGGGCCCGCGATCGTCGCCGCGGGTAACGCCGCGGCGAGCGCTTCAACCTCGGTGAACGACACGGACGTCTCCGCGAGGTTCACGTGCGCCAGGCGGCGCAGCGCGTGCAGCGGTCGAACGTCGATGACGTCCGTGCCGCGGAGATCGAGTTGGGTCAGCTCCGTGTGCGATGCGAGCGGTGCGAGATCGCGGATCGGCGTCTCGCAGGCGGTAAGGGAGTCG
>CAISKJ010000878.1 GCA_903885885.1 uncultured delta proteobacterium | reverse complement strand
GCGGCCCATGGTCATTCGCACGGCGTCGGGGGGATTGAAGGCCGGCGTGAGGGTGACACCCGCAGGGGTGGGCACCGTCGCCCCGGCCTCGTCGAGGAGCGCGCAGGAGACATCGAGCACATCGCCCGCGGCAACCCGCGGCGGCGCGAGGGTGTCGATCGCGACGGGGCGCGGCGGCGCTGCGTCGACCACGACGTCCGCCACCGCATCGGACGCGGCGTCGGCGGGCGCATCGGCGGCAACGTCGGCGGGCGCATCGGCGGCAACGTCGGCGGGCGCATCGGCGGCAACGTCGCTGGGATCCGCGTCGACGACGACGTCTACGTCGTCGACCGCACCGTCGGCGGGGGTCTTGTATCCTCTGGACGCGCCAACGACGGAGGTGCCGTCTGCGCAGGCGACTGTCGAGAGGGAGAGGCAGAGCGCGGCGAGACCGTAGAGTTGCTGCTGATGCATGATACGGGCGGATAGGGCCGACAATGCGCCGCATCGTCAAGCTCCCTCAGGCACTCCTGCGCGCCCTCATCGCGCGACGAATCTTTCGTCAACTTTCGCGGAACGACTCCCCCTCTGCCGCGCCCCATCGGCACCCCTCTGCGACACCCCTCCCGCGAGGGAGTACGTTTCGCATCGAAGCCCTGCCGAGTCCGTCAGCGAGCCTCGCGAAAGTCGTCGAAAGGCGACCACTGACGGTTGTGCCGATCCACAGGATCACCGATCCGCGACCGACGCCTTCTAGCTCAGTCGCAGCCCCGGACAGTGACCGCGGCCACTCCCCCCGAGCACCCCGCGGCGACCTTCGGTAACGTCGCGCGATGTCCGCGAAGACGAAGCCCGCTCCCACCTCGAAGAAGAAGCTCCCGACGGCGCTCGTGGAGAACGCGCGCAAGGCCCGCAAGCTCGCCGCCGCGCGCGCTCACACCCGCGCCCTCGCCGCGCTCGAGCGCTTTCGCAGCGCCCGCGACGCCGCCTCGATGGCGTGGTGGCAGATGGGCTTCGCGCTGCAGGAGCTCGCCGACCCCGCGGTGCTCGCCGCGCTCGGACGCACCGAGCTCGCCGAGCTCTGCGCGCGCGACCTCGACATCAACGAGGCCACCGCGCGGCGCATGCTCAGCGTGATGAAGCGCGTGACCAGCGACCTCGCCGCGGAGGTGACGCTGCACCGCGCCGAGGCGCTCATCGAGCTCGCCGACGCCACGCCCGAAGACGACACGCCCGACGAGCTCCTCGACGCCACGCTCACGCTCCCCGTGACGCGGGGCACACTCGTGGTGCGCAGCGCGAGCACCGAGGCGCTTCACGACGCCGCGAAGGAGTACCGCGAGCACCAGCGCGCGCAGGGCGACGCCCAGGGCCGCGGGCTCACGACGAAGCCCACCGACCGCAAGCTCCTGCGCGCGCTCGAGGCCGCCGCGAAGGGCGACCCCGGGCTCGCGAGCGCACGGTTCAAGCTCGTGGCGTCGCGCGACCCCGACGGCGCCTGGCTCGAGGTGCGCGTGCGCGCGAAGGACGCGGCCGCGCTCGCGAAGGTGGCCCGCGCCGCCCGCAAGGCTTCACTCGACGACTGAATCACTTCAGTCGTCGGGTGATCGCGCCGTCGCCCGCGCGGCGGGACGCGAAGCCGCCGCCGCGGCCGCGCCATCGAAGCGACGTGAGCGGCGAGCGACCCGTCCAGGTGGTGTGGTTCAAGCGCGACCTCCGCGTGCACGACCACGCGCCGCTGACCGAGGCGGCGGCCGCGGGCCCGGTGGTCGCGCTCTACGTGGTCGAGCCCGCGTACTGGCGACTCCCCGACACGAGCGAGCGGCAGTGGCGCTTCGTGCGGGCGGCGCTGGCCGACCTCGACGGGGCCCTCCGCGCCCGCGGGGTCGCCCTCACCGTGTGTGTCGGCGAGGCGGTGGCGGTGCTCCGCGCGCTGCGGGCGTCGACGGGCTTCACCGCCCTCTGGTCTCACGAAGAGACCGGCAACGGTTGGACGTACGCCCGCGACCGGGCCGTCGGCGCCTTCTGCCGGGCCGAGCGAATCCCCTGGCACGAGCGCCTCCAGGCGGGGGTCTGGCGCGCGATGACCGACCGCGACGCGTGGCAGGCCTTCCACGATCGGGTGCTGTCCGCGCCCAGCGTGCGCGCCCCCGACCGCATCGTCGCGGCGACGGCGCGCGGCGACGTGACGGCGGGCGACGATCCCCTCGGGCTCACGGCCGAGCCCCTCGTCGAGAGCGCACCCGCCGGACGACGGGTCGCCATCGGGCTCGTCGAGAGCTTCCTCGCGGGACGGGGGCGCGACTACCGCCGGGGGATGTCGTCGCCGCGGTCGAGCGCCGCCGTGTGCTCGCGGCTCTCGCCGCACCTCGCGACGGGAACGGTGTCGGCCCGCGAGGTGCTCCGTCGCATCGCCGCCGCGCGACGGTCGCTCGAGGCCACCGCGCCCGACGCGCGACCGGTGCCGTTGACGGCGATCGACGCGCTGGTGGCGAGGATCCACTGGCGCGATCACTTCACGCAGAAGCTCGAGCGCGAGCCCGCGATCGAGCATCGCTCGCCGCACGCGCTCTTCGAAGCCGCGCGGGCGCCCACGGGCCCCGACGACCCGCGGCTCCGGGCGTGGGCCGCGGGGCGGACGGGGTGGCCCTTCGTCGACGCGTGCGTCCGCTCGCTCGCGGCCACCGGATGGATCAACTTTCGCGCGCGGGCGATGCTGCAGTCGATCGCGAGCCACCACCTCGGCCTCGACTGGCGCGCCTCGGGCGAGGTGCTGGCCCGCCTCTTCGTCGACTACGAGCCGGGGATCCACTGGCCCCAGGTGCACATGCAGTCGGGGCACACGGGCATCAACGTGCCGCGGATGTACAACCCGCTCAAGCAGTCGCGCGATCAGGATCCGGCGGGGGACTTCATCCGGCAGTGGGTGCCCGAGCTGGCAAGCTGCGCGGGAGACGCGGTGCACGCGCCGTGGGTGGCGGGGGGCGTGCGCGGGTACCCGCCGCCGGTGTGCGACGCGACCGCGGCGATGCGGGCCGCGCGGACGCGCCTCGCGGCGGTGTACGGGCACCCGGATTTCGCGGCCATCGCGCGGGCGGTGTACGAGCGCCATGGCTCGCGCGTGCGGCCGGTGCGGCCCGTCCCGCGGATGCGCGAGGCCCGTCGCGCGGCGGCGGCGCAGCTGGCGCTGCCAGGGGTCGGAGACGGTTGACGCGCGTGCGGCGCGCACGCTTTCATCGGCGCATGAATCGCGCGCTCCGTCAGGTGCTCTACACGACCCCGCACGAAGACCCGTTGCAGACCGTCGCGGTGGTCGACCAGGCGCCGCCGGCGTGTCCCGACGACGGCGTGGTAGTGGCGGTGAAGGCGCGGCCGATCAACCCGGCAGACATGCTGATGCTCGAAGGGCGCCACGTGTACCGACCGGAGCTGCCCGCGCAGATCGGCATCGAGGGCGCGGGCGTCGTCGTCGAGGTCGGCGCGCGCTCGCGGCTCGCGGTCGGCGCGCTCGTGGCGATTCCGAGCGGGGGCACCTGGCGCGATCGCATGGCGCTGCGCGACGACGACGTGCTGGCGCTGCCCGCGCACGTCGACGTCGCGCAGGCGTCGATGCTCTGCGTCAACCCCTTCACCGCGCTGGGGATGCTCGAGGGCGTCGCCCCGGGCTCGACGGTGCTCGTCAACGCCGCGTCGTCGGCCATCGCGGGCCTGGTGCTCGCGGTCGCGCGTCGTCGCGGGGTGCACACGGTGGCGGTGGTGCGAACGCTCCGCGCGGCGCCGCCCGCGGCCGACGTGGTGCTCGTCGACGGCGACGACCTGGCCGCGCGCGTGCGCGAGCGGGCGCCGTCGCCCGTGACGCTGGCGCTCGACGCCGTGGCGGGCGACGCGAGCGGGCGCATGTTCGACTGCGTGGCCGACGGCGGCGCGCTGGTGGTGTACGGGCTGCTCGGGTCCGATCGCGTCGCGCTGCCCGCCGCGGGGGTGGTGTTTCGCGACGTCGCGGTGCGCGGGTTCTCGCGGCTGCGAGGGTTTCGCGCGATGACGGCGGCTCGCCGCGCGGCGATCACCGCGGAGCTGGTGCAGATGCTCGCCGACGGCACGCTGGTGACGCCCGTCGAAGGGACCTACGCGCTCGACGACGTGCGCGCCGCCCTCGCGCATCACCAGCGGCCGGGACGGGCCGGCAAGGTGCTGCTGACGTCGTGACGGCGGGCGTCAGCGCTGGCGCTGCATCGCGAGGGGCGAGAGGGCCGTCGGGCGGCGCGCCGGGGTGCACATGTCGTTGTCGCCCGGGCGCTGCCCGAAGCGGAGGCTGTCGCCGTCGAGGGAGACGAGGTCGTAGTCTTGCCCGCAGGCGCTCACGGGGCGCTGGCCGAGGCCCGCGCACCCCTCGGCGCTGATGTCGACGTCGGCGTCGGCCGCGAAGGCGCGGCCGCACCCCTGCGCGCTCGAGAGAAAGCCCGCGGCCGCCGCGCCGTGCGCGCGCAGGGTCTTGCGCGTGAAGCGGAAGGTGGCCTCCGACGCGCCGGCGACGGACGACGGAGCGGTGACCTCGTAGGGGCCCTCGATGTGCGCGGTGACGAAGGGCGTCGCGCAGGCCGCGTCGGCGTAGGTGACGTAGTCGAGGGACCAGTCGGCGCGGGTCATCGCGAAGCGGAGCTGAATGTACTGGCCGCTGCCGTTGGGGTTGCACGCGCTCGCCCAGCGTCCGGCGAGGTCGACGCGGGGGGCGGCGGGGTCCGTCGACTGCGGGGCGCTGCAGGCGGTCGCGAGGGCGGTCAGGGCGGCGAGGGTGAGGGTGCGGATGGTCATGGCGGTGCTCCTTCGTGGGTGTGCGATTCGTCGTGGGCGCTGCGGATTCGCGGCGTCGAACGAGGAGGATCATGCGCAGCCTCGGCGCAGGGCACCATGCATGAATGTGCATCTCCGCTATGCGGTTTTGTGCGACCGTGCGAGCGCCCCCGATGCTCGACTGGAACGACCTCCGATTCTTTCTCGCCATCGCCCGCGAGCGCACGCTCACGGCGGCGGCCCGGGCGCTGCGCGTGTCGCAGCCGACGGTCTCGCGGCGCCTCGCGGCGCTCGAGGGCGACTTCGGCGCGCGGCTCTTTCTCCGCGGCGCGGGCGGCTACGCGCTCACGGCGCAGGGGCGTCGGCTCCTCGACGTGACCGAGCCCCTCGCGGCGCAGCTCGATCGGGTCGAGCGCGACGGCGTCGACGACACCTCTCGCGTGGCGGGCACGGTGCGCGTCGCGGCCACCGAGATGACCGCCGCGCACATCATCGAAGACGCCCTCGGCGCGCTGCTCGCGGCGCACCCCGAGCTCACCATCGACCTCGTGGCGAGCAACCTCGCCGCCGACCTCGCGCGGGGCGAGGCCGACCTCGCCGTGCGCCTCGTTCGGCCCGACACCGCCGACCTCGTGCGCCGTCGCCTCGGCGCGATGCGCTACGGCCTCTTCGCCTCGGAGGCGTACCTCGCGCGCGCCCCGGCGCTGGAGGCTCCCGGTCTGGCGGGGCATCGGGTGATCAAGCCCGCGCGCTCGATGGCGCGAGGCCCCGAGGCCCTGTGGCTCGAGCAGCACGGCGCGCGCGCGACGGCGTCGGTGTGCGTCGACAGCCCGCACCTCGCGCTCCGCGCGGCGGAGGCGGGCCTCGGGCTGGCGGTGCTCTCCGACTCGCTCGCGCGCAACGCGCCGGCGCTGCGCTGCGCGCGCGCGCTGACGGAGATTCCCGCGCGCGAGG
>CAISKJ010000877.1 GCA_903885885.1 uncultured delta proteobacterium | reverse complement strand
TGGCCCTTGGTGCCGACGACGCCGAGGACGACGATGTGAACAGCGCCGCGGAGCGGGCGCACTTTGGTGACGTCCTGACCGCCTTCCGCGAATACAGCCTCTGGATCGGCGCCGAGCTGTCGCGCCGCGAGGCCCACCTCGCGCTGCGCCCGCGCCACGCGCGTCACCGAGTCGAGCAGCAGGAGCACCTGCGCGCCCCGGTCGCGGAAGAACTCCGCCACGCTCATCGCCACCTTCGCCGCGCGCGCCCGCAGCACCGGCGCCTCGTCGCTCGTCGCCACCACCACACACGCGCGCCGCCGCGTGGCCGCGTCGAGCGCGTCTTCGAGGAAGTCGCGCACCTCGCGCCCGCGCTCGCCCACGAGGCCCACCACCACCACGTCGGCCGACGCCCGGCGCGCGGCCTGCGCGAGGAGCGCGCTCTTGCCCGCCCCCGCCCCCGCGAACACGCCCACGCGCTGCCCCGCGCCCACCGTCGCGAGGCCGTCGATCGCGCGCACGCCCAGAGGCATCACCGACCGCACGCGCGCGCGCCGCAGGGGGTCCGGCGGGGCGCGGTCGACCGCCCACGCGACGCACTCGCCGGACAATGGGCCGTTGCCGTCGCGGGGCTCGCCGAGGGCGTCGAGCACGCGCCCGAGCACGCCCTCGCCGCACGCGAAGGCCCCGCGCTCGCCGGTCGATCGCACCGCGTCGTCGAGGCCTACGCCCGCGAGGTCGCCCAGGGGCATGAGCACCGCGAGCGCGTCGTCGAAGCCCACCACCTCGGCCCGCAGCGGGCCCGACGGCCGCTCGATGCGCACCACCTCGCCCACGCGGGCGCCGAGGCCCGTCGCGCGCACCGTGAAGCCCCGAACAGACACCACGCGCCCCTCGGCCACCGAGGGCGCAGCCGCGGAAACCCCTGCGCGCAGCCGCGCGCGCAGCATGTCGAGGTCAACCGCCACGGGCGCGCACGCTACCACACACAGTCTGTGGTAGCGTCGTCGCGCCGTGGGTGAATCCCCTTCGAATGGCGCCGCTCCACCGCCGGAGTTTGCCGCGCACGACCTTCTTCTGCGCGGCATTCGTGTGCGCTACCACGAGGCGGGCAGCGGGCCGCCGCTGCTCCTCGTGCACGGGCTCTTCACCGATCACCGCGCGTGGATGCCCGTCGCCCAGCGCCTCGCGCAGCACTATCGCGTCATCGTGCCCGACCTCCCGGGCGCCGGCGCGAGCGAGAAGCCCACGCGCTATCCCTTCACCCGCGACGCCCTCGCCGAGACGCTCTGCGACCTCCTCGCGGGCGTGTCGGCGCCGCGCGCCCACGTCGCCGGCCACGGCCTCGGCGGGCTCATCGCGCTCACGCTCGCGGCCGATCGCCCCGAGTCCGTCGAGCGCCTCGTGCTCGTGAGCACCGTCGCCGTCGAGGCGCCGCAGTCGTTTCGCACGCGCCTCGCCGTGGTGCCCGTGCTCGGGCCCTTCGTCTTCAAGCAGGTGTACGGGCGCTCGGTGCTCCACGGGTACTTTCGCGGCGACGTGTTCGCGCCCGGCTTTCGCTTCGACAGCGCCCTCCTCGACGACTGGTACGAGACCTTCAACCTCCCCGAGGCGCGCGAGTGCCAGTGGCGCATGCTCACCCGCGCGCAGGCCGACGTGGCCGCCCTCGGCCCGCGGCTCCCCAAGGTGCGCGCGCCCACGCTGGTGCTCTGGGGCGACCGAGGCCCGCGCACGCCCCTCACGCTCGGTCAGCGCCTCGCGCACGAGCTCCCCGCGGGGCGCCTCGAGGTCATCGCCGCGTCGGGCCACGCGCCCCCCCTCGAGCAGCCCGAGGCGACGGCCGACGCCATGCGGCGCCACCTCGCGATTCCGCTTTCCCGCGCGGTCGAACGCGGCGTAGTAGTTTCGTTCGATGGACCTCGTGGACCCGCGCGCGGTCGCCCGCTTCCGACGTAACCGCGGCGCCCTCGCGGGGCTCGTGATCGTGCTCGTCGCGGTGGTGCTCTCGGCCCTCGCGCCCCTCCTCGCGCCGCACGACCCCAACACGCCGTTCAAGTCGCGCACGCTCACCACGCAGGGCGTCCCCATCGGCCCCACGCGCGAGTTTCCCCTCGGGGCCGACTCCGTAGGCCGCTGCGAGCTCTCGCGGCTCCTCTACGGCGGCCGCGTGTCGCTCATCGTGGCCTTCGCATCGACTGCCATCGTGGTGGTGCTCGGCACCTCCGTGGGCCTCGTCGCGGGCTACTTCGGGCGCTTCACCGACGCGGCCCTCATGCGCATGGTCGACGCCCTCATGACCTTTCCCTTCATGCTCACGGTGATGGCGCTCAACCGCATCGTGCGCAGGCCGGGCCTGTGGGTGGTCTTCGTCGTGCTCGGCGCCCTCTCGTGGCTCTCGCTCTCGCGGCAGGTGCGCGCCAAAACGCTCCAGCTCAAGGAGCAGGAGTTCGTGCTCGCCGCGCGCGCGCTCGGCGCGTCGTCGGCGCGCATTCTCGCCCGCCACATTCTGCCCAACCTCGCCACCCTGGTGATCGTGATCGCCACCTCGGTGGTGGCCCAGATGATCATCGCCGAGAGCGCCCTCTCGATGCTCGGCGTCGGGGTCGTGCCGCCGACGGCGTCGTGGGGCTCGATGCTGCAAGAGAGCGAGTCGCTCACGCGCGCGGTGCCGCGGCTCACGCTCGCGCCGGGCCTGGCCATTCTGCTCACGGTGGTGGGCTTCAACCTCCTGGGCGAGGGCCTGCGCGATGCGTTCGACCCGAAGGGCTGAGGCGGCCCTCGTCGTCGCGCTGTCGCTCGCGGCGTGCACCGACCCCCACACGCGCCCGCAGCGCATGGGCGCCGGGCTCGCGGGCCCGCGCCGCGGAGGCACCTTTCGCTTCGCCATGGACGGCGACGTGGGCACCGCCGACCCCGCGCTCACCGCCGACGTCACCGCGATGCTCGTCACGCGGATGCTCCACGAGTGCCTCGTCGACTACTCGGCGACGGGCACCGCCGAGGTCATCCCCGCCCTCGCCGAGCGCTGGGAGGTGGCCCCCGACGGGCGCACGTACACCTTTCATCTGCGACCCACGGCGCGCTTCGGCAACGGCCGCGAGGTGACCTCGCGCGACTTCGTGTACGCGTGGGAGCGCATGCTCAACCCCCGGCGCCTCCCCTCGCCCGGCGCCGAGAACTACCGCCTCATCGAGGGCTTCGAAGACTTTCGCGAGGGCCGCGACGCGCACCTCCGCGGGCTCGCGACGCCCGACGCGCGCACCCTCGTGGTGCACCTGTCGGCCCCCGATCGCACCTTCCTCCACGCGCTCGCGCTGCGCTTCGCGGCCGTGGTGCCGCGCGAGGTCGTCGAGGCCGTCGGCGACGCGCGCTTCGGCACCGATGGGGTGGGCGCGGGGCCCTTTCTCGTCGATGCGTGGGAGCCCGGCTTCCGCATCGCGCTGCGCCGCAACCCCTATTATTGGAACGCGCCGAAGCCCTACGTAGACCGCGTGATCTTCGAGGTGTCGATCGCGCGACACCTGCAGTTCATGCGCTTTCTCGCGGGCGAGCTCGAGCTCGCGCACAACTACTCGCTCTCGACCGCCGACTACCTCTGGATCCGTCGGCAGCCCGCGTGGCGCCCCTACGTCACGACCACGCCGGTGCCCACCGTCGCGGGGTTCATGATGAACACCGAGATGCGCCCCTTCGACAACGTGCACGTGCGCCGCGCGGCGGCCTTCGCCATCGACCGCGAGGCCCTGTGCCGCGCGCGCAACTACCGCATCCAGCCCGCGTGGGGGCTGTTTCCGCCGGCCAGTCCAGGGCACCGCGACGACCTCCCCAACGCGCAGCGCTTCGACCTCGACGCCGCCCGCCGCGAGATGCGCGCCGCGGGGTACCCCAACGGCTACCCCGACGAGGTCGAGCTCTGGATCGGCGAGGG
The DNA here is from genome assembly GCA_903885885.1 of uncultured delta proteobacterium. Lineage (GTDB taxonomy): Bacteria > Myxococcota_A > Polyangia > Polyangiales > CAISKJ01. The sequence continues at coordinate 1,228 of CAISKJ010000877.1, read as the reverse complement.
CGAGTCGGGGCTCGTCTACGGTCAGCTCATTCAAGCCGACCTCGCGCGCATCGGCCTGCGCATGCGCATCAAGCAGGCCTCGGGGTCGGTGTACTACGCCTCGCTGGGCCGGCCGCACACGGTCGCCATGGGCTTCACGGGCTGGCAGATGGACTACCCCGACCCGGCCAACTTCATCGAGCCGAGCTTTCACTCGCGCAGCATTCAGCCCGAGAACAGCGCCAACCACGCGTTCTACCGCAACGCCGAGTTCGACCGCCTCGTCGACCAGGGCCGCGTCGAGCCCGACGCCGCGCGCCGCATCGCCATCTACCAGCAGGCCGAGCAGATTCTCCTGCGCGACGCGCCGTGGGCGTTCATCTACAACGCCGTCGAGCTCACGGCGGTGCAACCCTACGTCAAAGACTGGTCGCTCCACCCGGTGTGGAACTACTACCCCGGCGACCTCTGGCTCGACCTCCCCACGCGCGCGTTTCAGGCCGCCCGGCGCGACCTCGCGCGCGCCCTCGGGCCCCTCGCGCGCCTCGCCACGCCGGGGGTCGCGCCGTGATCGCGTACCTCACCCGCCGCGTCGCGTGGATGCTCGTCGTGCTCGGCCTCGTGGCCTCGGTCACCTTCTTCGGCGCGCTGAGCCTCGGCGACCCTGTGACCACCCTCGCGGGCCCCCACGCGAGCGCCCGCGACCGCGCCTACATCCGCGCGTACTACCACCTCGATCGCCCGCGGCTCGTGCAGTACGGGTTCTACATGCGCAACCTCGCGCGCGGCGACCTCGGGCAGAGCTTTCGCTACCACCGCCCGGTGTCGCACCTCGTCGCCGAGCGCCTGCCGCGCACGCTGCTCCTGGGCCTCATGACCCTCGCCATCGAGTTCGGCGTGGGCCTCGCCGTGGGCACCCTCGCCGCGGTCAAGCGCGGCACGCGCGTCGAGTCGGCCCTGCTCGGCGCGACCTTCCTCGGCATCTCGCTCCCGACCTTTCTGTCGGGCAAGCTGTGCCTCCTTCTCTTCGCGTACTGGCTCGGGTGGTTTCCCATCGGCGGCTACGGCGACGGGCTCGTCGACCACGTGCGCCACGGCATTCTCCCCGCCGTCGTGCTGGGCCTCCTGGGCACCGCCTACGAGGCGCGGCTCGTGCGCAACGAGCTCGTCGAGACGCTCCAGGCCGACTACGTTCGCACCGCGCGCGCCAAAGGGGTCGGGCCCTTCGCGGTGGTGGTGAAGCACGAGA
>CAISKJ010000876.1 GCA_903885885.1 uncultured delta proteobacterium | reverse complement strand
CGCGTGCCCTCAGCGCGGCGCGGCGCCAGTGCGCGCTGAAGCTCGGCGAGGGCATCGGCCGCGAGCTGGCCTCGCTGGGCATGGGCGGTGCGCGCGTCGTGGTCGATGTGGCGCACGTGTCGCCGGGCACGAGCGACCTCGCCGTCGAGGGGGCGCGGCTCACGGCCACGGGCATCGACAAGGTGGAGTTTCTCATCGCCGCCAACCGCGGCGAAGACCCGCGGCCCCTGCGCAAGATCGCCTCGGGCGGCGAGCTCTCGCGCGCGCTGCTGGCCATCAAGCGCGTGCTCACCGACGTGGGCCCCGAGACCTTCTACGTGTTCGACGAGGTCGACTCGGGCGTGGGTGGCGCCATCGCCGAGGTGATCGGGCAGAAGATCAAGCAGGTGGCCGCGCGCAACCAGGTGCTGTGCATCACGCACCTGCCGCAGATCGCGGTGTATGGCGACAAGCACTTCGTGGTGAGCAAGCACGAGGTCGGCGATCGCACGGCGTCGACGGTGCGCGCCCTCGACGAGCGCGAGCGCCTCGAGGAGGTCGCGCGCATGCTCGGGGGCATTCGCGTCACCGATCGCACGCGCGAGGCCGCGGCCGAGATGCTGCGCGCGGCGGTGGCGACCGCAGTCTAGACGGCGACACCATTGGCCACTGCGCGGTGGCTACCGGGCAAGCCACTCGACGCGCAGCGGGCCGCGCTGTGACACTCACGAGGCTCGTGACGGGGGCGCGATCGTGGGGCGCATTGCAAGGGAGGGGGCGGCGATGAGGCGCGGAACGTTCGTTGCTGACGAGCCCCAACCGCTCATGCGTTCGTGTCGTGCCTCCTCGTGGATCGCAGCGCTCGTCTCGGGGGCTGCCCTCGTGTGCCTCGCGTCGGCCGCGCAGGCGCAGGGCGTCGACGCGCGCACGACGGGCATTTTTCTTCGGGCGGGGGCCACGGTGTCGGGCTTCGGTCTCGACGCGATGACCTTTCGTGCGCAGGGCCACCGCGGCGCGCTCGAGGGCTCCTTCACGGGCAAGCAGCTGAGCCTCGGTCGCGAGTGGCTTCCGGGCGTGTCGGTGGGTGCGCACGTCGACGGCCAGTGGTTCTATGTGCGCGTCGGCGCCGACCTCTACCAGGACCCTTCGCCGGGCACGGCGGAGTTCTCGGTGCATTCGACCACCCTCGGGTGGATCGCCGCGGGGCCGCGCTTCGTGTTCGGCTCCTTCGCGCTGCTCGCGGGCGTGCGCGTCGCGGCGCTGCTCATGGACGTCGAGCGTCGCGTGCCCGCGGACACGGTCTCGACGCGCGAGCGCTCGCAGCAGTACTCGGGCCTCGGCGCCCTCTACGCCGTCGACATCGGCGCGCAGTGGCGACCGGTGCGGTGGTTTCAGCTCGACGTGTCGGCGGGGCAAGACCTGCTCGGCCCGCTCACCGCCACCACGTTCTCGCTCACGGCGAGCGTGGGGTGGACGCGGGCTCCGCAGCGCTGACGTCGCTCGAAGCGTCGCGCTCGACCGCGGCGTCGTGCGCGCCCCCGTCGGGCAGCTCGGGCACGGGCGGCGGCGCGGCGCCCTCGGAGGTGACCAGCGCGACGCGCGGACCGTGGTCGGCCAGCGTGGCCCCGCCCGGACCGCGGATGCAGTCGATGCGAACGGGGATGAGCGACTGATACCAGCTCACGACGGCATCGTGGCGGCGCGCATCGATGCGCACCCAGCGAACGCCGACCTCGGTGCCGAAGAGAAAGCGACCGCGGAGGGTGACCGCGTCGCCGTCGACGCGAAAGACCTCGAGGCGCGTCTGCTGGCAATGTCCGCGCGAGACGGCGACCCAGCGCCGTCCGCCCTCGGACACGCCGACGCCGACGGCGGGCTCGAAGCCCGTGAGGTCGGCGCCGCGGGTGACCTCGATGTCGCCGAGCATCACCGCGGGTGTTGTGTGACCGTGCGGGACCTCGACGCGCACGCGCTCGTCGCCGAGCGACGACACCGGCGCGAACTCTTGAATGCCCGCTCGGCGACGGGGCGCCGCGGGCGCGCTCGCCCACATGGCCGCGGCCGTCTCCGCCGCCGTGGCAGGGCGCTCGTCGCCGGTGAAGCCCGTGGCCTCGGCGTCGAGGGCGCGCGCCTCGACGCCTCCATCGAGCGCGCGGAGCGCGGGAAACCACACGACGGTGAAGCCGCTCCCCCGACGGAGGAGGGCCATCGGGGCGCCGGGATAGACGCCCGTCACAGCGTGCGTCGAGAGCGAGGCGAGGCCCTGCTCGCTCCATCGACCCCAGCGCATCTCGGCGCGCGTGAGGTCTTCCGTGGGCGTCGCGAAGGCGCCGTACACCGCGTGGAGCGACTCGGACGAGAGCGCGTTCGAGACGGCGTCGCCGACGAGGGTGGGCGCGAGCCACACGCCGCCCGGTCGCGCCGCGAGGGGCGCGTCGACGGCCACGCTGGCATCGCGCGTCGGCCCGCCGTCGCGCGCCGGCGCGAGGCCCGCGTCGCGCTGTCGGGGGCGACCCGTGCACGCCACGAAGAACGCGCACACCGCCGTTGCACGGAGCCCTCGCATGCGACCCTCAGGCCTCCAACGACGCGATGCCGGGAAAGAGCGTTGCGACGTCACGCCCGCGGAGCCGCTCGCCGCCCGCCTCGCGCCGCGCCTCGAGGAGGAGCACCGCCTGCGCGTGCCCGCACGCCACCGCGACGCCGTCGGGGAGGAGCACCGCATCGCCGGGCTCGAGGCCCCGCAGCGCGCGGTCGAGCTTCCGCGCGGCGAGCACAACGACGGTCTCGTCGTTGAAGCCCGTGTAGGCGCCCGGGTCCGGCGCCGCGGCGCGGACGCGACGCACGACGAGCTCGGCGGGCATGTCCCACGCGATCTCGCAGTCGTCGTCGGTGGGCGACGGGGCCTGCGTGGCCCGCGTGGCGTCTTGCGCGACGCTGCGCGCCTCGCCGCGCTCGATCGCGCGAACCACGTCGCGCAGCGCCTCGAGCGAGGGGCGGTCGAGGGCGCGGGCGAGCTGCCACGCGTTCACCCGGTCGGGCACACGCATCGTGCGCTGCAGGAGGATCTCGCCCTCGTCGTAGGCCGAGGTGATCCAATGGGCTGTGACGCCAGTCTCTTCATCGCCCAGGGCGAGCGTCCAGAAATACGGGTCGGGCCCGCGGTGCCGGGGCAGCAGCGACGGGTGAATGTTGACGCCGCCGTGCGTGGCCGCGGCGAGCACCGTCGCGGGCACGCGGCGCGTCCAGAACCAGCTGACCACCAGGTCGGGCTCGGTGGTAGCGAGCAGCGTCTGCACCGCGGGGTTGGCGAGGTCGGGGCGCCCCAGGAGCGGCGCGTTGCGCGCGGCCATGAGCCGTCGCAGGCGGCGCATGCCGGGCATCGAGGGCCGCGAGATGCACGCGGCCACCAGGTCGTGCCCTTCGCGCAGCAGCATGAGCGCGCCGAGGGGGAGGCCGAGGTACAGGATCTTCACGCGTTCCTCCCGCCGTAGGTGTAGAGGCCCCAGGGGACGAGCACCGCGAAGGCCGAGCGGGCCTCCGCCGCCCCTTCGCCCGCGGCCCGCTCCGAGGCGAAGAGCACCGCGGTGCGACCCGCGAAGCCGCCGCAGAGGGCGCGCAACGCAGGCACCAGGGCCGCCTCGACGGCCTCGAGGCGCGCGTCGTCGAAGCCCTCGCGCGCGGCCACGGCGTAGGCCGGCACGCGCGTCACCTCGACGCTCCCGCGGTGCTCGCGGCGGGGCGTCACCGCCTCGGCGACGGGCGTCTCGTCGGCGCTCGCGTCAGCCGGGAGCGACCACGCGACGCCGTGCTCTTCGGTGGGCGTGAGGCCCGCGATCGACGCGAGCACGCGGCGCTTGAAGCGCTCCCACCCGTCGTAGCGAAGGCCCGGGAGCACCACCACCGCCGTGCTCCGCGCGTGCGTGCGCGCCGCGTGTTCGCCCATCGCCGCCGCGAGGTCTTCGACGCGCATGACGCCGTGCCCGCCGCCCTCGACCTCGCGCAGCACCGCTTCGAAGCGCGCGTCGAAGTGTGCAAGCGCCGACCGCGACGCGGCCTCGAGGTTGCGCATCTCGACGCCCGCGCTCGACGCGACGGCCGTGATCTGCGCGAGGCCGCGCGGGATCGTCGCGACCGCTTCGACGAAGCACCGCTCGGCCGCGTGGGGGCTCGCCACGACGCTCGTGCGCGCGCGGCGCACGGCGGCCCCGAGGTCGATCGCGGCGCGCAGGCCCGTCGACCACCGCGCGACGTCGTCGCGCGACACGGGCGCGGCGGGCTTCGCGGGGGCGGGCGCCGACGGCGGCGCGAGGGGCAGCGTGAACGACGGGTCGACGGGCAGCGGCGGCGGACCGAGCGGCGACGAGAACACGATGAGCGTGTCGTCGAGCGCGTGGTCGGGCGCCGGCGGCGGCAAGGCGAGCCAGCCCGCGAGCGCGTCCTGAAGGCTCGCGAGGTTGAAGCTGCGCCCGGCCAGGGCGGCCACGAGCGTGCTCGGGTCGCGGGTGACGGTGACCGGCGCGCCGCCGAGCGACATGGTGGCGTCGAAGCCCGCGAGGGCGTCGACGCCGAGCGCGGGCGCGCCCGCCGCGG
>CAISKJ010000875.1 GCA_903885885.1 uncultured delta proteobacterium | reverse complement strand
TGCACGTCGAGGGCGACCTCGCGCAGCGCGTCGACGAGGCCCGCGCGCGGGGCCGTGAGGGCGCCCTGCAGCGCGCGCAGCGGGGCCTCGTTGCGGGTCGCAGTGTCGACGAGAAAGAACACGTCGGCCGCGCGCACCGTGGCGTCGAACGCGAGCTCGCGCTGCGCGGCGGGGCCCATGTACGGCAGCGCGACCCAGACCTCGTCGGCGGGCACGCGCAGGGCCGCGTCGGTGGCGCAGCGCGAGAGGCCCGCGGCGCGGCACCAGGCGACCTCGACGGAGTCGATGGCGCCGTCGCTGTCGGAGTCGGCGTTGCAGCGGTCCGTCGCGGCGCGCGCCTCGTCGGCGTCGGAGAGGCCGTCGTTGTCGGAGTCGGTGTCGAGAAAGTCGGGCACGCCGTCGGGGCGCCGCGAGGCGAGGTCGAGGGTGCGCGCATCGATCTCGCGTGGACACTCGAAGGGGGCGGTGCGCGGGTCGTTGTCGCCGGCCTCGCGCGCGTCGTCGTTGGCGGTGATGCCCTCGGGCGAGTCGCCGTCGGCGTCGAGGTCGCGAAAGTTGGGCGCGCCGTCGCCGTCGCGGTCGAGGGCGCCCTCGTGCACGTCGGCGACGGTGTCGTCGTCGGAGTCGGTGTCGCGGTAGTCGGCGAGGCCGTCGCTGTCGCTGTCGGTGGGCGACCGCGGCCCGCCCGGAAGAATCTCGAGCGGGTTCTGAATGCGGTCGTCGTCGATGTCGGGGTCGGCGTAATCGGGGATCCCGTCGCCGTCGGTGTCGTAGGGGTGGCACGTCCACGCGGTGACCACCGAGGGGCGCACGCCCGCCGGCGGCCCCTCGAGGCAGTCGCGCAGGGGCGTCGGGTCGGCGCGCTGCGTGGGCGACGGGGCGGCCTCGGCGGTGTCGGCGAGGGTGTCGCCGTTCGAGTCGGTGTCTTGAAAGTCGGGCGTGCCGTCCATGTCTGAGTCGACGGGGGCGGCGAGGCAGGCGCGGGCGCGCCCCGCGGAGCCCTCGAACGCGTCGGGGATGCCGTCGTCGTCGGAGTCGGGGTCGCGCTGGTCGGGCACGTCGTCGTGGTCGGTGTCGCCCGTCCCCTCGAAGCGATTGGAGATGCCGTCGCCGTCGGGGTCGTCGGCCGCGCTGCAAGGCGCTACGGGGGCGTCGGGCACGTCGGCGACGTCGGGGCGCGAGGCGTCTACGGGCGTTTGAGCGGAATCGTCGCACGCAGAGGCGATCGCGCCCGACAACACCGCGGCGAGGAGGTGTCGGACTACAAGCATGGACCCGTGAGCTTCGCACGGTTGCGCCCCCCGCGCGACGGCCTCGCGCGCCCACAACGCCCGGACAAATGCGTGGTTGCATCCGGCGGTGCGACTGCGGCAGTCTCCGCCCGCCCTATGGACATCGTATTTGTCAGCCCCGAGGTGGTTCCCTTCAGCAAGGTCGGCGGCCTGGCCGACGTGGCGGGCGCGCTCCCGAAATCGCTGCGCGCGCTCGGTCACAAGGTCACCGTGGTGTCGCTGCTCTACG
>CAISKJ010000874.1 GCA_903885885.1 uncultured delta proteobacterium | reverse complement strand
CGATCCTGTTTGAAGGTCGGGAAATGGCGACTTATCGACATGGGACATCGTCATCGACCGACACGCGGGTGATTTATCGCGATGTGGTTTTCGAGAGCGAGAATTGGGAGGAATTTACGACTGGTCAGACGAGGGTGGATTTGTCGAGGGTGATCATGCCGACGTTCTGCGCGGTCTCCATCGTGCTGTGCAGCTGGTGCGTCTTGCCGTCGCGGATCACGGCGCGCACGGCGGGGGTCGCGACGAGCACCTCGAACGCGGCCACGCGGCCCTTGCCGTCGGCGCGCGGCAGCAGCCGCTGCGAGATGACCGCGAGCAGCGCCGACGAGAGCTGCACGCGCGCCTGCGACTGCTGGTGCGGCGGAAACACGTCGACGATGCGATCGACGGTCTGCGGCGCGTCGTTGGTGTGCAGCGTGGCAAACACCAGGTGGCCCGTCTCGGCGGCTGTGAGCGCGGCGGAGATGGTCTCCGGATCGCGCAGCTCGCCGATGAGAATCACGTCGGGGTCTTGCCGCAGAATGTACTTGAGGGCCGCGCCGAAGCTCTTGGTGTCCGACCCGACCTCGCGCTGCTCCACCGTGGCGAGGCGGTTGGAGTGCACGAACTCGATGGGGTCTTCGATGGTGATGATGTGGCAGCTCCGCGAGCCGTTGATCTGATGGATCATGGTCGCGAGGGTGGTGCTCTTGCCCGCGCCGGTGGGGCCCACCACGAGCACGAGGCCCTGCGGCCGCTGCGCGAGCTCGTGCATCACCGGCGGGATGCCCAGCGCCGACGCCTCGGGGATCTCGTTGGGGATGAGCCGGATCGAGACCGCGATGGAGCCGCGCTGATAGTGGGCGTTGATGCGGAAGCGGTTGCGGCCCGTCACGGTGAGCGAGAAGTCGAGCTCGCGGTCGAGTTCGAATTGCTCACGCTGCCGAAACGACAGCAGCGAGAAGAGCAGGCGCCGCACGTCGGTGAGCGCGAGCGCGTCGACCTCGAGGCGCCGCAGACGGCCGTGGATGCGAAAGATGGGCGGCGAGCCCACCACCATGTGAATGTCGCTGGCGCCGTAGCGCAGGGCCACGTTGAGCAGCGTGCGCATGTCGATGGTGCCCACCGACGGGAGCGCCTCGCTCTCGGCCGCGAAGGCCTGCACCCCGCGCTCCATGCCCTGCGCGGCGAGGCGAAACTCGTCGCCGTTGGTGGCGTACGCGGCGCCCGTCTCGAAGGTGATGAGGCCCTTCTCGTGCAGGTCGACCAGCGCGCGGTTGAAGGTCTTCATGCCGTCGCTCGTGTCCGAGGTCATGAAGTCGCCGATCTCGTCGACGCGCTGCTCGCGGATGAGCTTCTTCACCGCGGGTGTGGCGAGCATCACCTCGACGGCGGCCACGCGCCCCTCGCCGTCGGCGCGCGGCACGAGGCGCTGCGCCACCACGCCCTGCAGGCAGAGCGAGAGGTCCATGCACACCTGGTCGCGCTGGTGCTCGGGGTAGTAGGCCAGAATGCGCTGGAGGGTTTGCGCCGCGTCGACGGTGTGCAGCGACGAGAGCACCAGGTGGCCCGTGAGCGCCGCCGAGAGGGCGACGTTCATCGTCTCGGCGTCGCGCATCTCGCCGATCACGATCACGTCGGGGCTCTCGCGCACCACGTGGCGCAGGGCCAGCGAGAAGTCGCGCGTGTCCGAGCCCACCTCGCGCTGCGTGACCACCGCGTTGAGGTCGTCGTGCACGAACTCGATGGGATCTTCGAGCGTCACGATGTGCTTGCGGTGCCGACTGTTGATGTGATGCACCATCGCGGCGAGCGTGGTGCTCTTGCCCGACCCGGTGCTCCCGGCCACGAGCACGAGGCCCCGCGGCGCGTCGGCGAGGGTCTTCACCACGGGGGGCAGGCCGAGCTGTTCGAAGTCGAGCGCACCGCCCGGCACCGCGCGCACCACCGCGCCCAGGAGGCCGCGCTGCAGGTGAAAGTGCACGCGGAAGCGCCCGAGGCCCGGGCGGCTCATGCCCACGTCGACGTCGCCCAGGCGGTCGAAGATCTCGCGCTGCGTGGGGCGCAGCACCGAGTCCATGAGCCCGCGGAGGGCGGCGCTGTCGAGGGGCTCGCGCGAGAGCGGGCGCAGCGAGCCGTTGACCCGCACCGACGGGGCTCGACCCTCGGCGAGGAAGAGGTCCGAGGCGCGCTCCTGCACCATGAGGCGCAGGATGTGTTCGACGTCGAGGGTCATGCGGTGCGGCCCGGTGGAGGCAAAGGGTGGGGACTGGCGATCGCGGTCAGCGCGAGCCGCGGAGGCCGAACTGCTCGGCGATGGTGAGCGGGCCGAGCTTGTCGCGAAGCTCCTTGAGCTGCGGGTGGCCCGGCTCGAGGCGCGCGAGGTTCTCGATCGCGCTGCGGGCGCTCGCGCGCAGGCCCGCCTCGGTGAACACGATCGCGAGCACGAGGTGAGCGCGCGCGAGGCGCGGGTCGATGGCGAGCGCGCGCTGGGCGAGCTCGGCGGCGCGCTTGAGCTCGCGGGTCTTCGAGAGAATGTCTGCAGCGTTGAGGAGGAGCGAGGCGTCCTCGCGGCGCCCCTCCCAGGCCTTCTCCCAGTGGAGCGCGGCGTTCTCGGTGTCGCGGTTGCGCGCGGCCTCTTTGGCCTTCTCGATGTGCTCCGACACCTGCTGCATCTTGAGGAGCTGCGACACCGCGTCGATGCGCGCCTTGAGCCCGGCGTCGTCCTTCGCGAAGCTGAGCGCGCCCTTGAACGACTCGAGCGCGGCCTGCAGGTCGTTGATCTTCTGGGCCTCTTCGCCCTTCGCGACGAGCGAGGCCACGCGGGCGGCGCGGTCGTCGGCGAGCTGCTGCGCCGAGGGCATCGCGGGCGACGGCGCCGTGGCGGTGGCGGGCTTGCGGGCGGCGCCGCCGAGGCGCCGGGCCATGAGCTCGAGGGCGCGCGCGCGGGCGGCCTCGTCGACCACGGG
>CAISKJ010000873.1 GCA_903885885.1 uncultured delta proteobacterium | reverse complement strand
TCGATGTAGATCGGTCGCTCGGGCTCGGAGGCGCCCACGAGGTCGCTCGCGAGGCTGCGGCCCGACATCGCGTCGCGCGCGTCGGCGGGCGGGAGCGGCACGCGCAGCAGCTCGAGGAGCGTGGGCGTGAGATCGATCTGGCTGCGCGCCGCGGACACGTGGTGCGGCGCGACGCCGGGCACGCGAATCAAGAGGGGGACACGCACGAGCTCCTCCCACAGCTCGACGCCGTGCCAGTGGGTGCCGTGCTCGCCGAAGGCCTCGCCGTGGTCGGCGGTCACGACGACGACGGTGCGATCCCACGAGGGGAGCGCCTCGAGCGCCGCGAGGACGCGCCCCACATGGCGGTCGGTGAAGGCCACCTCGCGCTCATAGGCCGCGAGCTCGTTCTCGCCGCTCGGCGGGAGGCCCGGGTGCGGCGCGTAGGGGTTGTGCGGGTCGAAGAAGTGGCCCCACAGAAAGAAGCGCGGGGCCGCGCGCAGCGACGGCTGCTCCAGGGCCGCGAGCATGCGGTCCGCGAGGCGGTCGTCCCAACCCGTGATCGATGCGTCTTCGCCGATCATGTGGGCGGCGCCGTCCCAGTGGGAGATGCCCTGCGTGAGGCCGTACTGCGGTTCGAAGTAGAAGTGCGTCGCCATGCCGCCGGTCCAGAAGCCCTGGTCGCGCAGGCGCTCGGCGAGCATCACGTTGTCGGTGAGGTAGCCCGTGAAGTGCTCGGTGTTGCGGGGGCACTCGGTCGGGTACCGGCCGCTCATCATGGGGCCGATGGCGTGCATCGTGTTCGAACTGAGCGCGTAGGCCCGATCGAAGGTGACGCTCTGCGCGGCGAGGCGCGAGAGGTTCGGCGTGATCTCACGCGCGCGGGCGCCGCCGATCATGTCGGCGCGCAGCGTGTCGATGGTGAGCACCACGAGGTTCATGTCGCCGGGGAGCACCGCGAGGAGCGCCGCGTGCGAGGTCGCCGGCGGCAGCGCGACGAGCGCACGCGCGTCGCCGCCGGAGCAGTCTTCGTCGATGCCGTTGGCCGGAATCTCGATGGCGTCGGGGTTGCGGCGCGGGTCGCGGTCGTCGCAGTCGCCGCCGCCGAAGTACGGCGAGAACCCGTCGCGGTCGTGGTCCGTGGCGCGCCGCAGCGCCTCGATGAGCGACTGCACGGGCCCGGGCCTCGCGTCGATGCGCGCGCCCGCCGGGCTGCGGCCGTAGAGCACCGCGTCGGAGCCCGCGAGAAAGAGCGCGAGGCCGAGCATCGCCGGCGCCGCGACGACGCCCCAACGGCGGAGGGGCAGGGTGATGAGCACCGTGCCGCCCACGATGCACGCGGCCATGAGCGCGGGGATGAGGTCGACCTCGGGCTGGCGCAGCACCGCGAAGACCGAGAAGAGCCCGCCGCGGCCGAGCTCATCGCCCGTGTAGAGACCGAAGACGAAGAGCGCCGTGGCGAGGCCCAGGCCGCCGAGCGCGGGCTCGCCGAGCGCGCGTCGCACGCCCACGGAGCGTCCCTCGAGGCGCCGCGCGAGGTAGGCGCCGGCGCCCACGCAGCCCACGGCGAGCACCACGGCGAAGCCGAGGTACAGCGTGCCGAGGAGGAGCGCCGCGAGCCCGAGGTTGTGAAACGAGCCCGCGAAGTGGCGCTCCGTCCGTACGATCAGCGCGAGCCACACGATCGCCGCGGGGGGCGTGACCGCGAGCGCGGCGCTGACGCCCGCGAGGTGACGCTCGACGCCCGCGCGCAGCAGGTCGATCACGCGCGGAATGAGCAGCGCCGCGATCATCGCGACGGCGCCGAGCACGATGCCCGGCACCGCGAGGAGGCCCGCGAGGCGCCACGAATGTTCGAAAAGAAGACCCGGAGGCGCGTGCAACCCGTACGCGAAGCCCGTGAGCATGCAGGCCGCCAGGCAGGCGGTGTACGCGGCGAACGCGAGGTGCAAATCTGAGCGCATACCCTTCAATCTCTGGGTGATGTTCCGGAACGACTCATATGCCGGCGCCGTGGGACGTCGTCGAGGCGCCGACTCAACCCGAACGCGTGCCCGAATGCCACCTTCTGCGCGGTGAAAATCTGCGCTTCGAGGTGTGCAAGTCCCGGTACGGGACACATTGTCCTGACACAGTGTATCCCACCCGTCGCGGCCCCGTCGCCGAGGTGCGGGCCGGCCGCGCTACTCGACCGGGTTGGCCGCGTGGAACGCCCTGCGGACGTCTGTCCGCGCGCGGTCGAGCGCCGTCGCAACGAAGGCCCCTCCGCGCGCATCACCGATGGCGTAGACGTGGTTGTCGTACCAGCCCGTGACGAAGAAGCGCGCGCCGCGGCGGTCGGCCACGATGCCGCTCGCGTGGTCGAGCGTGGGCACTTCGACGGAGCGCGTCGTCCAGTCGCGCGTGTCCACGAGGGTCACGGTGCTCCCGCCGTAGTCGGCGGTCGCGAGGAGGCTCCCGTCGGCCGACACGTCGAGCGCCTTCGGGGCGTCGCCCACGGGCACGCGGCGGGTGACGGCGCGCGTCGCCGCGTCGATCACGGCCACGGCGTCGTCGCCGAGGCACGACACGTAGAGCGTCGCGTCGTCGGGCGAGAGCGCGAGGTGTCTCGGCACGCGGCACACGCCCTCGAGGCGCGTGTGCGTGGCGCGCTCGGGGCCGGCGAACACATCGATGGAGTCGCCGTGAAAGTTGGCGACGTAGAGCGTCCCGTCGCGCGCGACGGCCATGCCGCGGGGGCACTCGCCCGCGGGGAGCGTGCGCACCAGCGCGCCCGTCGCCGTGTCGACCTCGCTCACGCTGCGGCCGCTCCAGTTGGCGGCGAAGAGGCGCGCCCCGTCGCGCGTGAGGGCGAGCACCTTGGGCCGCGCGCCCACGCGCACCTCACGGCGCACGCGGCCGCGCGCGAGGTCGACGAAGGCCACCGCGTCGCGGCGAAAATCCGACACGTAGAGCGTCGCGCCGTCGGGCGCCACGACGCTCTCGACGGCCACGCCGGCGAGGTCGATCCAGCCCGTGCGGCGCAGCGTGGCGGCGTCGTAGACCCCGACGCTGCGTACGCCTACGTTGCCGTAACTTGTGACGTAGAGGGTGCGCCCGTCGGGCGCGATCGAGACGCCCTTGGGGAGCGAGCCCGTGGCCGCGCGCGCCTGCACCGCGAGCTCCGGCGGCACCGCGTCGACGGCCGCGCCGACCGCGACGAGCGCCGCGCACACCGCGAGGCGCAGCGCGCGCACGGGGCTAGCGCTCGCCCTTCACGCGCATCACGAAGAGCGGGTTCCACGCCATGAGGGCGAGCTCGGTGCGCATGCGCAGGTGCTGGCGCAGCGGGGCGCCCGCGGCCTCGTCGTCGAAGGCCCCCGCGGCGATCGCGGCGCAGAGGGCGCCGTCGTCGGCGGGCGCGCCGGGGAGCG
>CAISKJ010000872.1 GCA_903885885.1 uncultured delta proteobacterium | reverse complement strand
CGTCGGCGTCGACGAGCGCCGCGTGTGCGAGCTCCCGGCCCCCCTCGAGCTGCCCGTGCTCCGCGCGGCGCTCCTCGCGGCGGCGTCGGGCCTCCGCGCGCGAGGCCTGCTGCTCGACGGCCGCCTCGAGTGCGCGTTCAAGCGCCTCGTCGAGCTGTCGAGCGAGTCCATCGAGGTCGTCGACGAGCGCGTGCGCCTCCTCTACGTGAACCCCGCCTTCGAGCGCATCACCGGGTACGAGATGCCCGCCGTGCTCGGGCGCACCACCGGCGAGCTGTTTCGTGCGGGCACGCACGAGCCTTCGTTTTACGCGGGCATCATGCGCACGCTCAACGCGGGCGAGGTGTGGCGCGGCCAGCTCGTCGCGCGGCGGGTCGACGGGGCCCTCTCGTACCAGGAGAGCGTCCTGGCGCCGTACGCCGGCCCCGACGGGAGCCGCGCGGGCTTCGTGGCCCTCAAGCGCGACTTCGCGCGCGACGACCTCATCGCGCGGGCCGTCGACAACCTCTCGGCGCAGCGCGCCGCGCTCCTCAACGAGGCCGCGGACGCCTTCGTACTCCACGACGAGGCGGGGCAGGTGCTCGACCGAAACGCGCGCGCCGCGAGCATGTTCGGCCTCGACGAGCATGGCGCCGGGCGCACCCTGCTCGACGCCGTACGGTCGCACGACGCCGAGCACCTGAAGAGCGCGTGGCGCTCGCTCACGCCCGGCGAGGCGCTCGCGCTCGACGTGGTGCTCCGACGCCCCGCGGGAGACGCACCGACGGTGGCGTTCCGCTGCGTGCGCGTGCGCGTCGCCAACGAAGACCTGGTGCTCAGCCTCGTGCGAGACGTGAGCGAGCGCGTCGCCCTCGAGCGCTCCCTCGAGCGCCGCGGAGAGGACCTCGCGCAGGCCCTGACGACGCTGCGCCACACCACCACGGCGCTGGTCGAGCGCGAGAAGCTCGTCGCGCTCGGAGGGCTCGTCGCGGGCTTCGCGCACGAGCTCGGCACCCCCCTTGGGGTCGCCGTCACCGCGGCGTCGCTCGCCGTGATCGAACTCGACGAGCTCCGCGCCGCGGACCACGCTCCGGGCTCCGCGCACGCCGAGGGCGTGCAGGGCGCGCGCGACTCGCTCGCGCTGGTGACTGCGAGCCTCGCGCGCCTCGTCGGCCTCGTCGACGCGCTGAAGCGCCTGTCGCTCGAGAACAGCGCCGACGCCCGCACCGACGACGAGGTTGAGCTTGGCGCGCAGGTAGAGCACGCGGTGGCGCACTGCACCCCGACGCTGCTCCGGCACGGTGTCGCGGTGTCGATCGAGGGCGCGCCGTTGCGCGTCCGCTGCGACGCTGCGGCCCTCGCCCTGGTGCTCCAGGAGCTCATCGTCAACGCGGCCGAGCACGCCTACGCCGGTCGCGGGGGCCAGGTTCGCGTCGCCCTGCGCGGGGAAGACGGCGTGGTCTCGGTCACCGTCGACGACGACGGCCCCGGCATCGCCGCGGACGTGTACCCGAAGATCTTCGAGCCGTTCTTCACCACGGCGCGCGCGCGCGGCCACGCCGGGTTGGGGCTGCACCTCTGCCACACCCTGGCGCTGCACCGTCTGGGCGGCGCGCTCACGGTGGGGCACTCCGACTCCGCAGGCGCTCGCTTCTGCCTGCGTCTCGGCGCCGCGGGAACCCTGTCGAGGCCGAGCGTGGCGCCCGCCGCGGACCCGCCGATGGCCGGGGCACCGCATCCGCGCGCCCCCACGTGATGCCGCGGGCCGACGCGGCCTCGCGCAAATCCGCTGCGCCAGGAGGCGGATCTTTTGACTCGCTCGCGGGCCTCTACAACCGCCTCCGCATGCAGCGGCACGGCGCCCGCGAGCTCGACCGCGCCACGCCCCTCGCGCAGTTGCTCCGCGACGCCGACGCCGCGCGCTACGCGTCCACCGGCGGCGGGGCGAAACCGCTGTCACGTCGCCGTCGTTCGTCGTAGCGCCCGCCGCGCAGCGATCGGTTTGCAGAGGCGACCGCCGCGCCCGGTGCGCTACTCTCGCGCCACGATGGCAGCAGAGAACCACGATGGGGCCGGCGCGCGCTGCGTGCTCGACGAGCAGGAGATCACGCGGGCGCTGCGGCGCATGGCGGGCGAGATCGCCGAGCGCAACCGCGGCGCGGCGGGCGTCGCGCTCGTCGGCGTGCGGCGCGGGGGCGTGCCCCTCGCGTATCGGCTGCGCGCGCTCCTGCGAGAGGCCGAGCAGCTCGACGTGCCCGTCGGCGCCGTCGACATCACGCTCTACCGCGACGACGCGGCCACCGCGCTGCCGGCGCCGCACATCGGGCGGAGCGACATTCACTTTCCCGTCGAAGACCACGTGATCGTGCTGGTCGACGATGTGCTCTTCACGGGCCGCACCACCCGCGCGGCCATCGACGCCATCATGGACTATGGGCGCCCTCGCGCGATCCAGCTCGCGGCCCTCATCGACCGCGGCCATCGGGAGCTCCCCATTCACGCTGACTATGTGGGCAAGGCGGTCGAGACGCGGCGCGACGAGCGCGTCGACGTGCGACTCGATCAAGAGGGCGCCGCCGACGCCGTGTTGGTGAGCGTGGCGCGGTGAGCGATTCGGTGATCGCAACTTGGAAGAGGCCCGCCACCGGTCGTAGGGTTCGCGCGCGATGACGTCTCCGCTTCGACATCTGTTGGGCATCGAAGAGCTCTCGGCCCGCGACATCGTGCAGTTTCTCGACACCTCCGAGGTGTTCTTCGACGTCTCGCGGCGCCGCGTGCGCAAGGTGCCCACCCTCCGCGGCAAGACGGTGATCAACCTCTTCTACGAGGCCAGCACGCGCACCCGCACGAGCTTCGAAGTCGCCGGCAAGCGCCTCTCGGCCGACGTGATCAACCTCTCGGTGAGCGCGTCGAGCGTCTCGAAGGGCGAGTCGCTCCTCGACACGGTGAAGAACCTCGAGGCCATGCACCCCGACGTCATCGTGGTGCGCCACGCCTCCTCCGGCGCGGCCCACTTCATCGCGCGCCACACGCGCGCCGCCGTCGTCAACGCGGGCGACGGCACGCACGAGCACCCCACGCAGGCGCTCCTCGACGCGTTCACCATCCGCCGCGCCAAGGGCCGCCTCGCCGACCTCGTGGTCACCATCGCGGGCGACATCGCCCACTCGCGCGTGGCCCGCAGCAACGCCATTCTGCTCAGGCGCCTCGGCGCCCAGGTGCGCTTCTGCGCGCCCCGCACGCTCATGCCCGTCGGCGTCGAGACGTACGGCGTCGAGGTCTTTGACGACCTCGGGCGCGCCGTCGAAGGGGCCGACGTGGTGATGATGCTCCGCATCCAGCGCGAGCGGCTCACCGAGGCGCTCATCCCCTCGACGCGCGAGTACGCGCGCACCTTCGGCCTCAACGCGCGCATCCTCGAGCGCGCCAAACCCGACGCCATCGTGATGCACCCCGGTCCCATGAACCGCGGCGTCGAGATCGACAGCGACGTGGCCGACAGCCCGCGCAGCGTGATCCTCGATCAGGTCGAGGCCGGCGTGGCCGTGCGCATGGGCGTGCTCTACCTGCTCGCCGCCGAGGCGGGCCAGAGCCCGCTGTCATAGTCTGTCACTCGCTCAAATCACGCAGCGCCGTAGGCTCCGCGACGCGCGCGCCGCCCTTCGCGCGCACGACCCGCTGCGCGGGGTAGATGCTCCGGTTGCCCGTGAGCAGGTACGCGAGCACGCTCACCACGAGCACGTGGGGCAGCGCCGCGGCGCCCAGGAGCTCGACGGCCATCACCGACAGCGCGACGGGCGTGTTCGAGGCCGCCGCGAACACCGCCGCGAGGCCGACCCCCGCGGCGAGCTCGCGCGGAATTCCCAACGGAGCCGCGAGCGCGCTCCCGAGCGTGGCGCCCACCACGAAGAGGGGCGTCACCTCGCCGCCGACGAAGCCCGCGCCGAGCGTCACCGCGGTGAAGAGGAGCTTCAGCGCGAAGGCGTACGCGGGCAGCGAAGGGTCGACGAAGGCGCGCTCGAGGAGCGGCACGCCGAGGCCGAGGTAGTCGCCCGTGCCCACCAGCCTCCACAGGGCCACCACGGCGAGCCCGCCGGCGAACATGCGCAGCGGAAGGCGCGGAGCGCGTCGCTCGGCGTGGCGCTTGATGCCGTGCGTGAGCTCGATGAACGCGGTCGTCGCGAGGGCCATCGCGACGGCGAAGAGCGCCCACTTCGCGAGCAGCAGCGGCGTGAGCGCGACCTGCGGCGCGGCGGGGTAGCGCGTGTGGCCGACGCCGAGCGCGCGCGTGGTGAGGTCGCCCACCAGCGAGGCCACGAGCGCGGGGGCGAGCGCGTCGTACTCGATGCGCCCGAGCACCACGAACTCGAGGCCAAAAATGGCCCCCGCGACGGGCGTTCCGAACACCGAGCCGAAGCCCCCCGCGACGCCCGCCGCGAGGAGCTGACGGCGCGTGGCGCGGTCGACGCCGAGGCGGTGCGAGAGCCAGTCGGTGAGGCTCGCGCCCATCTGCACGGCGGTGCCCTCGCGGCCCGCGCTGCCGCCGAAGAGGTGCGTGAGCACCGTGCCCGCCAGCACCATCGGCGCCATGCGCAGCGGAATCTCCGGGCCGTCGTCGTGCAGCGTGTCGATCACGAGGTTGTTGCCCCCGCGAATGGGCTGCCCGAAGCGCTCGTAGAACGCTCCCAGCGCGAGGCCCGCGAGGGGCAGCGCGTACACGATCGACGCGTGCGCGACGCGGTACTCGGTGGCCCGCGCGAGGAGCCACAGAAAGAGCGCCGAGGCCGCGCCGCACACGACGCCCACGAGCGCCCCGAGGCCGATCCACTGCGCGAGCGCTCCCAGTCGATCACGGCGGCTCATCGGGGTCTCACACCTCGTCGTCGTCGGCGCCCGTCGCGTCGGCGAGCAGCATCGCGACGTCGTCGGCGGTGAGGCCCGCGAGCGCCGTGGCCTCGCGCGGGTCCGCGGCGATCACGGCGTCGGCGAGCGTGCGCTTGCGGTCTTTGAGCGCGTCGACGCGGTCTTCGACGGTGCCGCGCGCCACGAGGCGGTACACGGTGACGGCGCGCGTCTGCCCGATGCGGTGCGCGCGCGCGGTGGCCTGCTCCTCGACGGCGGGGTTCCACCACGGGTCGCAGTGGATCACCGTGTCGGCCGCGGTGAGGTTCAGCCCCGCGCCGCCCGCCTTCAGCGAGATGAGAAACAGCGGCGCCGCGCCCGCTTGAAAGCGCGCGATCACGGCGTCGCGCTCCACGGTGCTGCCGTCGAGGTACTCGTACGCGATGCCCTCGCGCGCGAGGTCGGCGCCCCAGAGCGCGAGCAGCGAGGTAAACTGCGAGAACACCAGCGCGCGCCGCCCCTCGGCCACGAGCTGCTTCACCGTGCTGAGAAACACGCGCACCTTCGCGCCCACGACGGTGGTGGTCGCGTCGACGAGGCGCGGGTCGCACGCCATCTGCCGCAAGCGCAAGAGCGCGGTAAACATCGCGATGCCCGGTCGCGCCGAGGGGTCGCGCTTCACGAACTCGCGCACCTCGTCGCGCAGCACCACCGCGAGCGCGTCGTAGAGGTGGCGGTGCGCCGCGGGGAGCGGGCACACGAGGTCGATCTCCTGCCGCGGGGGCAGGTCGTCGAGCACCTCGGCGCGCGTGCGACGCAGCACGAAGGGCCGCACGAGCGCGCGCAGCCGCGCCGCGACGAGGCCCGCCTCGATCATCTTGGGCGAGCTCGCGCCCGCGAGGGCGGCCGCCGCGAGCGGCTTCTCGTAGCGGGTTTCGAAGCGCGCGCGGGGCCCCAGCATCGCGGGGTTGGCGAAGTCCATGATCGACCACAGCTCCGCGAGGCGATTCTCGATGGGCGTCCCGGTGAGCGCGAGGCGCACCTTCGCGCGCAGCGAGCGCGCGGCGCGCGTGGTGGTGGCGTCGATGTTCTTGATGTTCTGCGCCTCGTCGAGCACCACGTAGCGAAACTCGACCGCGCGCAGCGCCTCGGCGTCTCTTCGCAAGAGCGCGTAGGTGGTCACCACGAGGTCGGCGCGCGCGACGTCGGCGGTGGCGCGCTCGGCGGCGCCGATGCCGTGCAGCGACAGCACCGCGAGCGACGGCGCGAAGCGCAGCGCCTCGGCGACCCAGTTGCCCGCGACGGAGGTGGGGCACACCACGAGCGACGGGGTCGGCCCGCTCACCTCGCGCTTCCACGCGAGGAGCGCGAGGGTCATCACGGTCTTGCCGAGGCCCATGTCGTCGGCGAGCACGCCCCCCGCGCCCATCGCGTCGAGAAACTGAAGCCACGCGAGGCCCTGGCGCTGATACGGCCGCAGCGTGCCCGCGAAGTGCTGCGGGAGCTCGGGCGCGGGGGCCACCGTCACCGCGCGCAGGCGCTCGTGCAGGGCCGTCGCGCTCGCATCCCGAACGCTCTCCACGGCGTCGAGCCAGCGCTCGATGCGCCCGAGCTGGTGCATCGGAACGCGCGCTCGCGCCCCGTCGGGGCCGTCGGAGAATGCGTCGCCCGCGTCGTCGAGGAGGTCGGCCACCGCGTCGCCGATCTCGGCGAGCGAGCGGTCGTCGAGGAGCACCCAGCGGCGCTTCTTCGCGAGCGCGGCGCGTATGGCGTCGAGGTCGACGCGGCGCCCGCCGGAGTCGATCGCGAGCGCGAGGTCGAGCATCGAGCCGGTGTGCGACAGCCGCAGCCGCGCCGCGATCGGAGGGCGCACCGTCACGTTGCCGAGCGACGCGGGGATCATCACCGACACCGCGGGCTCGGGGCGCGCGCGCAGCTCGCTCACGCCGTGCAACCAGAAGCGCGCGGCGCTGTCGTCGAGCGCGACAAACAGCTCGCGCG
>CAISKJ010000871.1 GCA_903885885.1 uncultured delta proteobacterium | reverse complement strand
GGCGGATCACATGGTGGGCGCGAAGCGAACGGCGGCGGTCACGTCGGCCGCGCCCGCGCGGCGGATGCCCCACGAGAGCCCCTGCGTGGCCGTGGCGTCTTGAATGCCGATGGAGGCGTTGGCGCCCGACGCGCGCGCAGCGCCGCTGAGCGAGCAGTAGTGAAACTCGATCGCGTTGGGCGCCTCGAAGAGCTTCGCCTGAAACGTGAGGCGATCGGGCGAGGCGCCGCCGCAGCAGAAGGTCACGTTGTTCCACTCGATGGTGAGGTGGCGCGCGGGCGTCGCGACCACCTGCCAGCGCACCGTGCCCGTTCCCGGGGTGACGAAGAGGTCGTCCCAGAAGGGGGCGATCATCGACGGCGGCGCGCTCGACGCGGGGAGTTCCACCGGGCCGAGGGCGCCCGTCGACATCCCCGGCGCGGGCCACACCTGGAGGTATCCGTTGGTCGACACCGACCACGTGGTCACGGCGGTGCCGAAGTAGCGGAACGCGAAGGGCAGCGGCAGCGAGGGGGTGCCCACGTCGTCGCCGACGGCGGCGTCGACCACGGTGGCGCCGGTCATCGGATCACACGCGGGCGGCACGGTGCTCATGCGGTAGGGCGTGGCGCCGAGGGCCGTCGTGAGGTCAAAGGTGCCGTCGGAGGTGGCCGTGTTCGAAGAGACCATCACCACCACGTCGCGCGCCGCGCCGGGGTTGACCCACGTGACGCGCGAGGTGTCGCCGCCCATCGGCGTCGCCGCCGACGAGGCGAGGCACATGGCGCTCGCGCAGCCGTCGATCACCCGCACGAGGGGCTGATAGAACGTCGACGAGGTGCGCCGCGCGACCACCGTGAGGCGCTCGCCCTCGCCCACGCGGGCTGTGTAGTACAGCACCGGGCCGCTGCTGGCGCCGAAGGCGAGGCACGCGGGGCTCACCTCGCGCGCGAAGGCGAGCGTCTCGCCCACGAGCGCACCCGAGGTGAGGCGCGCGGCGCCCGCGCAGGTGGTGTTGGTGGGCGGCGGACGCACGCGCACCGTGAGGTCGAAGGGCACCGTGACCGTCGAACCCGGCGCGACCACAATGACAACACGCCGTGCAGCGGCTGCGACGTTCGTCCAACTGGTGGAGGCGTTGGTGCCGGGCGTCGGGGTGGCCGCGAGGCACGAGGTGTCGCCGCACGCGGGCAGCACGCGCACGTAGTAGAAACCGCGGCCCGTGACCGAGGCCATCACGCTCGCGGTGAGCGTCTGTCCGGCGGGCACATCGACCGTGTAGAACAGGGCGCCCGGCACGCTCGCGCCGCCCATGCCGGGGCACGGCGTGGCGACGGTGCGCGAGCGCGCGGGGTCTTCGCCGCGCAGGGTGGTGCCATCGCGCACCTCGACGGCGCGGTCGCAGGTGTCGTTGGGGACGACGGGCGCGTCGGGGACGACGGGCAGGTCGACGGGCTCGGGGCGGTCCGGCGGGAGCGGCACGTCGGGCGGCGAGATCGCGTCGGGGAGGTCGGGGAGATCCGGCGGGAACGGAGCGTCGGGGAAGACCGGGATGTCCGTCGGCGCGGGAGCGTCGGGGAAGACCGGGATGTCCGTCGGCGCGGGCGCGTCGGGACGAAACACGTCGGGACGAAGCACGTCGGGCGCCGTAACGTCAGGGCTGACCGCATCGACCGCGACGGGCTGGTCGGGAAACACCGGGGCGTCGAAGGTTGACGGGTCGTCGGGGGTGGCGCCGTCGGGGAGATCGAGTCCACCCGAGATCGTGCGCGACCCGCAGCCCACCGCGAGCGTGAGGCTCGCCACGCAAAGGAGCGCGTGTGCGCGACGTGCCAGAGAAATCCGCCTCATGGTGCCATGATCTCGCAGAACCACGCCCCCCGTCGACCATTGCGGCCGCGTGAAAACCCTCAGCGCGCGCGCGGGGGCCGTTCGAATTCGTCAGCGAGTTGCGGTACGAGCGGGCACCCACGCCGCCCCGCTCATCCCGCAGGTCCGCTTCTTCACCGTGACACCGATGCCCCTTCGCCCGCTGCATCTCCTCGCGCTCGCGTGCGCGCTCGCCTCGACCGCACGGGGCGCCGCCGCGCGGGCCCACGGCCTCGACGCCAACCACGTGCAGGTCGTCGTGCACGAGCAGACCGCCGAGCTCGTCGCCACGGCGCCGAGCGAGTTCGTCGCCTTCGCCGACGCCAACGGCGACGGCCTGCTCAACGTGGTCGAGGTGCGCGCGCGCCGCGACGAGGTGCTCCGCGCGCTGGTGACCTCGGTGTCGCTCACCGACGGCGACGGGCGCGCGGGCGAGCTCGAGCGCTCCGACGTATCGGTGCCCCGCGGCGACGACGAGGGCGCGCGTGGGAGCGAGTTTCTTCGCCTCACGGTGGTGCTGCGCTGGCCCGCTCCGCCCGCGTCGCTGCGCCTCCGGTGCGGCTTCGTCATGCAGCACCCGGTCACGGTGTTCGCGACGCGCGCCGAGTCGCGTTCGACGCCGGGCATGCTCACCCTCGTGGGCGACGGCGAGTACGCGTCGCTCCCCACCGCGCGCTCCGAGTCCGCGCTGCTGCGCTCGGGCCCGGCGCCGCAGCCCGCCGCCGC
>CAISKJ010000870.1 GCA_903885885.1 uncultured delta proteobacterium | reverse complement strand
GGCCGCGGGCAACGGAGGAGCGGGCGCGCAGTCGATCGACGTGGCCAACAACCGCACCGTGTCGGTGGGCGCCGACGACGCGCTCACCGTCAGCGCCAACAAGACCGACACCATCGGCGGCACCTACACCATCAACGGCGGACCCAAGGTGGAGTTCCATCAGGGCGGCACAACCCTCACCTTCGAGGGCGGGCACGTCGACCTCAACGCCGCGGGGTACATCAAGCTCACGCACGGCAGCGGCAGCGTGACCATCGAGGCGAGCGGCAAGGTCACCGTGGTGGCGGGCCCCGAGCTGGTGACCGCGCTCGACGCCGTGGGGATGCTGCTCAAAGACGACAAGATCGTGGTGGCCGCGCCCATGATCCAGATGATCGGCGGCGGGGCCGTGATGTCGATCGACCCGTCGGGCGTCACCATGGCCGGCATGATGATCAAATCCGAGGCCACGGGTGACAACGAGATCGCCGCGCCCATCGTGGTGATCGTATGAGAAGGGCTCTTGTGCCATGACGCATCCGCTCGAGCGCGTGCAGTTTGTGTTCGAATCCGACGGCGCCCCGGCGGGCGGTTGGCAGGTGACGAGGCTCGCGGGTCACGAGGCCGTCGCCGAGCTGTACGAGCACGCGGTCGACCTCGCCCACGAAGACGTCGCCGCCGACGCCGACGCGCTCCTGGGTAGGTCAGCCACGCTCACGATACGCCGCGGGCTTCGCGAGCGCCTCGTGCGGGGCGTCGTGCGGCGCGTCGAGGCGCTGGGCCTGCGGGGCGCGCGCAAGACCGTGCGCGTGCTGCTGGTGCCCGCCCTGTGGTCGCTCTCGAAGCGCGTCGACTCGCGGATCTTTCAGAGGCTCGACGCGCAGAAGATCCTCAAGCAGGTGCTCGAGGCGCCCCTCGGCGCGTTCGGTCGCTCGGTGCGCTTCGACCTCACGCGCACCCCCGCCGTGCGCGAGTACTGCGTGCAGTACCGCGAGTCGGACCTCGACTTCGTGCGGCGCGTCACCGAAGAAGAGGGCATCTCGTGGTACTTCGACCACGCGGGCGACGCCGAGGTGATGGTGCTCACCGACTCGAACGGGGGCTTCGCGCAGGCCCCCTCGGTGGAGGGCCCCCTCGCGGTGGCGGGCCCCGAGGCCGACACGCGGGGCGAAGAGTCGGTGCGGCACTTCGAGTGCGCCCGCGAGCTCCAATCGACCAGCGTGGTGGCCCGCGATTTCGACTGGACGCGCCCCACCCTCGACCTCACCCGCGAGTCGCGCGGCGCTGACGCCAACGGCATGGACCGCGAGGTGTACGACTACCCCGCGGGCCTCACCCTCGGCCCCTACGACGCGGGCGCGAAGCAGTACACGGGCGACGACGGCAACGACCGCGCGCGCATCCGCCGCGAGGCCCGCGCCTCGCGCGACGAGCGCTACGAGGCCGAGGCCAACGCCGTGGGCCTCACCGCGGGCACGAGCTTCGAACTCACCGGGCACACGCAGCCCGAGCTCGACCGAAAGTATGTGCTCTTGCGGGTGGAGCTCACGGGCGAGGCGCCCGAGCACCTCTATCAAGACAGCCACGACGCGGGCACCACGGCGCGCCTCGACGAGCGCTTCGCCAACCGCCTCACCTGCGTGCGCGACGACGCGGTGTTTCGCGCGCGGCAGAACACCCCGCGGCCCCGCGTGGCGGGCGCGCAGACGGCCACCGTTGTAGGCCCCGCGGGCGAGGAGATCTATACCGACGAGCACGGGCGCATCAAGGTGCAGTTTCACTGGGACCGCGTGGGCCGGCGCGACGACAAGAGCTCGTGCTGGGTGCGCGTGTCGCAG
>CAISKJ010000869.1 GCA_903885885.1 uncultured delta proteobacterium | reverse complement strand
GGGCTTCGACGCGCTCCTCGCGGTGCTCCAGGGCGACGTGTGCCCGGGGCGCAACATCCGCGATCAGGTGGCCTGCAACGACGACTGGTACAGCACCGACTCGCAGGTCGACGTGACGCTCAACCCCGGCCGCTACTGGATCCACGCCGGCGGCTGCGGCGCGATGCAGAGCGGGCCCTATCAGCTCGACGTGGCGGTGCTCGCGCCCTGAGAGATCCTCCCGCGCCCCTTCCCTGCGGTCGGCGCGAGGAGGGCCCCGGTCAATCGCCCGCCGCCGGGCCTCCGCGGATCACGAACGAGAACCCGGTGTCGGCGAGGAGCTGCGCCCCCTCGAGGGGCGAGGCGACCAGCGCGCTGCCCTCGGCGTCGCAGAGGTGCAGGCCCGAATCGCGCAATTCGCGTTGCAGCGGGTCGATGGCGCCGAGCGCGAGGCCCTCGACGGCCTCGGCGAGGTCGTCGAAGAAGGCCCTCGCCGCGGAGCGCTCGTAGGCCCCGGTCGGGGTGAAGCGCGCGAACACACGCGTCGCGGTGACGCGCTCGACGACGAGATCGGCGAGCGCCGTATGCGCGCCATCGAAGGGGGTGAGGCGATCACGCGGGCGCTCCTTCGGGGGGCTTACGGTGCGGGAGTGTGTTCGGCGAGCGCGTGCGCGAGTCGCTGCTGCCACGCGCGCATCGGCTCGGTATCAACGCGACGGTGCTCGGCGTGGTGCCACACAGGGGTGATGCCCTCACGCGCCGCGTCGGTCGGCAGCGGCGTGGGCAGGGGCCACGCGTCGCTCGCGCACAGGCGCAGCTCGACGCGCTGCTCGCGGTAATCGTACGTGACTTCGCAGGCGACACCGCCGCGCGCGTCGCGGCGCTCGAAGCGCACCGCGTCGACGAAGGACTCGTGAACGGCGGCGACGCACGACAGACCCGCGCCGCGCAGCGCCTCGGAGAAGCAGCGCTCGAGCGAGCGGAGGCCCTCGTGCGCGACGAGCCAGCGCCCGCCCTCGAGCACGTCAGAGAGCGAGAGCGTCGGGCGCGGGTCGTCGGGGGCGACGCGCCAGGTGGCCTCGTAGCGGCCGTCGGCGTGGTAGGCCACCACGACGCCGTCGGGGGACTCGCGGAGGGTGACGACGCGGTCACCGTTGCGGCTCGCGCAGAGGTAGACGTGCGCGCCGCTCGCCTCGCCGACCTTGAGGAAGCCGACCGTCACGAGGCGCGTGTGGAGAAGATGAAGCTGGCGGAGCGTGGGGGTCATCGGTACGCCTCGGGGCTCGATCGGTCGACGGTGGGGAGCGCGCTCAGCCGCAGGTGGGAGGCCGCTCTTCCTTGGGGGGCACCCAGATCGTCGCGTGCACTCCGTCGGGCATCTCGATGCGCGGGGCGCCAGGGGTCGGGCTGGTTCACAGACCGAATCACGGTGTTGTTGTCGCGATGGAAGCCGTGTGGAGCACGTCTCCCTCGCCGACGCTGTCGCCTCCCGAACCAGAGAGCGACACTACGGCGGTCATGCCAGACTCGAGGGTCTTCCATGTGCGCCCATACGCAGTGATCTCATCGACCGAGAGGGAGAGTGCGCGCGGGCGGGTGTGCCGCGTCTTGACCTCGCCCTGATCTTCTGAGACCGCGGCCTCTGTTGCGAGTACGAAGACCGCGCCGAGCGCGAGGGTGCCGCTCGCGCATCGGGCCGCGATGATGAGCGAGCGCGCGTCGGCTCTGCCCACCTGCGAGACCACGAGGGTCGCGGGCTCCCCCGGGCGGGCTCCCCGCGTCGCTGGCAGAGGGCGCTTCACCCGCACGCGCGCGCCTCCTCTCGCGCTCGACGTAGAAACTTCTTGATCTGGTTTCGAGTCATCCTGGGGGCGTCGCGTATCGCCTGGTCGAGGCCCGCCTTGTCGTAGATCCTGGCCGGGACGCGGATGCCCATGTCCGCGAGGATCTCCCGCGCCTGCGCGGCGGTGAGGGAGAGGCCCGCGCGCGAGGCCACCCTGCGCGGCAGTGCGTGTGCGACCACCTCCTGCTCGATGTGGGCGAGCACGTTTCCTTCGCCGAGGTGAATGCCCGACAAGTCGGAGCCGGTCGCGATGTGCACGACGCCGTCACCGAAGTTCGATGCCTCCGTCGCGAAGATCGTCGCGATCGCGGGGTTCGTCGAGAGCGGCGTGCGTCGCGCGAGCTGCACCCCCGGATTGCCCGGATAGCCCGCGGTGGTGCCGCGGAAGAAGGGGTCGAGCCCGAAGGGATCGATCCAGACCGTGGGGTCGTCGCAGTAGGCGTAGAGGGAGAGGCCCGTCGCGACGCCGAGCGGGTCAGGGCTGAGGTACTGATTCAGCGTGGGGTCGTAGTAGCGAAACTGGCTGTAGTGCAGCCCCGTCTCGACGTCGCGGTACTGTCCGGGCCATCGCCACGGGAGCCGCAGGTCGCCGGTCTCTGCGCGCGCGACGCCGAAGAGGTCGAGCGCAGCGCTCCAGCGCAGCGCTCCGTGTGCGTCGCGACACTCGAGCGGCGTCCCGAGGGCGTCGCACACGACCGTGTCCCACGCCTCGCCTCGCGCGACGGCGGCGAGTTCGAAGGTCTCCGGCTGCCAGTGCCACGTCGTCAGCTCGTCGCCGTCGAGCTCATGGAGCAGCACGGAGCGGTCCCAGACGTAGCGAACGTCGCGCTCGACGCGCTCGTGGGCGCCGTCGCGCCGTGTGACCGTCTTCCGGGTGCGACGCGAGAGCGCGTCATACTCGAAGCGCACGGTCAGGCCGTCCGCGCGCTCCGTGGCGACGAGATGTCCGTGCGCGTTCCATTGGTAACTCCAGGCGTACGCGTCGTGCGTGCGCTGCGCGCGGATCCGCCCGTTGGGGTCGTGGACGACGGGGCCGCCGTACGCGGTCGTGATCGCACCACCCGCCGCGCGCTCGATCGGCGCACCATCGACCGCCACGGTGTCTCCCGCGGCGTCGAGCGCGCGCTCCGATCGCCAGCCGTGCGCCTCCGCGCTCGTGAGCCTCCCGCGCGCGTCGCGCGTGAAGAGAAGCGGCCCGCGCTCGGTGTCGATGACCGCGGCGAGCCGTTCGACTCCCTCCCAGCGGTACGCGGCCTCGGTCGCCTCGCCGCGCCCCTTCGCGTCGACGAAGGAGCACACGCGCGACGTCGGGCGCCCGAGCTCATCGCGCGCCCAGCGCACCGCGTGGCCCGTCGACCACGCGACCTCGCGGAGCGCCCCCGCGTCGTCGCGCTCGAAGCGAGCCACCCGGCGAGACCAGGCGCGCGCGTCGCCGTAGTGCACCAACGCGGGGGTCCCGACCGCGTCACGCTCGATCGTGACCCGCGCCCCGAGGGAACTCTCGATCAGCTCTCGCTCCGCGTGCGGGCCGTAGCGCGACCGCACCTCGCCGTGCGCTTGCCGCTCGGCCACCACGCGCCCCAACAGGTCGCGCTCGAACGTCGTCGTCCCGCGCTCGTTCTGTGCGGACGTCACGCTCCCGTCCGCGGCGTAGGTGAGCGCGAGAAAGGTTCCGTCGGAGTGCTCGATCCGCAGCGCCCGATCCATCGGGTCGCGCGTGTACGCGGTGACGGTTCCATCGGGTCGGCTCACGCGCGTGACGCTCCCGGCCGCGTCGCGTTCGAAGCGGGTGACGGCACCGGAGAAGTCTTCGATGGCGACGACGTCGCCCCGCGCGTCGAGGTGCCAGCGGCGCACTTCTCCCCGTGCGTTGGTGAGCGACGTGAGGCGCCCTTCGGAGTCGTGGGCGAGCGTCACCGCCACACCGTCGCGCACCTCCGTGCTCACCGAACGGAACCCCGCGTACCCGAAGCGCGTGGGTCGCCCTTCGATCTCGAGCTCTCGGGGCGCGCCCTCTGGCTCCCAGACCGCGCGCGTCCGAACGCCCCCCGGTCCGATCGACTCGACCGCCCGACCGAGGTCGTCGTAACGGGTCTGATTGTTTCGGCCGTTCGAAGCGCGCGTCTCGATCCGCGCGCCGCGGCGGTCGTAGCTCGCGGTCACGCGCAGCCCGCCAGGGAGCACCATCTCGGTGACGCTTCCGCCCGCGCCGCGGCGCATCCACGTAGAGTGCCCCGCGGCGTCGACCCACTCCGCGACGCCGTCTCCCCGCTCGCTGAACGACGTCCGTCCGCCCAACGGATCGACGGCCGCGGCGAGCGTCCCGTCGGGGGAGCGTTCAAAGGCCCAGCGTCCCCCCAAGACGTCGGTGTGCTCGATGGGGCGACCCTCGGGGTCGAGGCGGGTCATCGTGCGCGCGCCGTCGGCGGAGGTTGAAGCGACGAGGTTACCTCTCTCGTCGTACTCCCAACGGCTCGCGTTGCCGAGCGGGTCGATCTCTTCCGTCTTCCACCCGTGGCCGTCGTACCCGGTCACCCACGCGTGGCCGAGCGGGTCGGTTCTCTTCACGCAGAGGTTGATCTCGTTGAACTCGTAGAGCGTGGTGTTTCCGAGCGAGTCGGTGACGGTGCTCCGGCGCGCCTTGGGGTCGTAGAAGAGCACGTGGTCGTACACGCCGCCGTCGCCCCAGGTGCGCACGCACCGCGCGTCGGTGCCCGTGCCGTCGTAGCCGAAGTAGAACGAGAACCCGTTGCGGTCGGTCTCGCGCACCATCAGGTGGTGGCCCGCGTACTCGAAGCGCGTCGCGTGCTCGAGCGCGTCGATCACCGACACAAGCTCGCCCTCGCGGTTGTACTCGTAGCGCGCGTGCGTCACCCACGCCTCGACCGACGGGTGCGGCAGCAGCACGCGCGTGAGGCGACCGCGGTGGTCGTGCTCGAAGCGCACGATGCGACCGCCCGCGTCGCGCGCCGTGTCGAGGTTGCCCCGCGCGTCGTACGCGAGGATCACCTCGTTGCCCGCGCGGTCGGTGACGCGCGTGAGCCGCGCCACCTGTGGGTCGCCGCCGCGCACGGGGGCGAAGTGGTGCGTGAGGCCGTCGTGGCCCGTCACCTGCCAGGTGAAGGGCGCAGTGTTCTTCAGCGTGAGGCGGTTGAACGCGTCCCACACCGTATCGCCGGGGCGCATCGCGTGGTCGTCGAGGGCGAAGGTGTCGAACTCGATCTCGCGGCCGTCGCCCGCGCGGTACACCACGCAGCCGCGCTCGATCCACACGGCCTGATCGAGCGAGTGGCTCCAACCCCACCCGAGGGGGCCCTCGCGGTTCGACCACGAAGACGCATAATTTCGCTCGAATTCGAGCGGAATGGGCCCCGGGAGCGACCAGTCGGTTGCGCGGGTCATCATGCGCCCGGTGGCCACGTCGATGGGGTGTCCGGTGAGGGTGCACACGGCCCAGTGGGCGAAGTTTCGCAGCCGCGCGTTCTTGATGCGCCCGACCAGACCGTGAAGCTCATTGGCGATGGTCTTGGTCTTGATGAAGGCCATCGCGGCGGCCATCCAGTCGATGGCGGGCGGGCCTCCGACGAGCACGGGAGGTCCCTTGGGAATGGCGATGACGGCCGACGAGGGGAGTCGCACGGGCTCGGCGCAGCTCATGGCGAGGTCGCCGAGGCGGCACTGGTTGGAGCCCATGGTGGTGACGGTCTTGGAGCCGACGATCATCACGGCGTCGCCCGCGGGCGCGACGGGCAGGTCGGGGGGCCGCGTCTTGCCCTTGAAGGGAGGCTTCGGAGCCTTGGGCATGGGCGTCCACATGGTGCCCGGAGGGATGATGAAGTGCGGGAGAACGAAGCTGTTTTTTGCCTCGGTGCCCGTGGTGTTGGCGGGCATCCCCCAGATGAGCACGGGGCCCTTGAACGAGCCGCCCATCGCCATGCCGATGGTGTTCGAAATGGCGAGGCCCATGGCGAGGCCCGCGGGGTCGAACACCATGCCCACGAAGGGGTGCGGAAAGGGCGTCGGGACAGGCGCCGGCGTGGGCACCATCTCGAAGTGAATGTCGAGTCCGACAACCAGGTCAAGCCACGTCGAGGCGATCACGCGGGCGCTCCTTCGGCGGTCTCTGCGAGCAGCTCGGCGGCCTTCGCGTCGAGGGCGCGGGCCTGCGCGTCGAGGCCCTGCGCGCGGCACAGCGCGGCGAGCGCCGCGGCCACCTCGGCGGCGCTGCTGGCCTTCGCCTCGGGCGGCGGTGCCTCGTCGGAGAGCGCGAGCGCGTGCCGCCAGCACGCCGTGGCGCCCGCCTCGTCGCGCGCCTCGAGGCGCAGCTGGCCCGCCATGCGCCAGCCCTCGATCGCGAGCACCTTCAGGTCGGCCTCTTGCGCCCGCTGGGCGCCGAGGTAGTAGGCCGCGTAGGCGTCGTCGCGGCGGCGGTCGAGCACGTAGAGGGCCGCCATCGCCAGGTGGGCCTGCGCCGAGAGGTCGGCGAAGCCCCGCGCGTCGGCCCGCGCCGCGGCCTGCGCGTACACGTCGCGCGCCTCCGAGCGACGCTCCATGGGCACCAGAAACGACGCGAGAATGAGCTCCATCACCACGCCGTCGCGCACGAGGCCGTGTTCGAAGCACAGGTCGCGCGCCTCGCGCTGCAGGCGCACCGCGTCGGCGTCGCGCCGCTGTCGCATCGCCTGCGACGCGCGAAGCACCTTCACGCCCAGCGCGGGGCCCACCTTCGCCGCCGCGGGGAGCGCGACCCCCGCCGCCGCGAGCGTGGCCTCGATCTCCGCGGGCGTCGCCACGGGGTACTCCACGCGCGACGGAGGAACCACCCCCCGCGGCCACGCGGCGCCCGTGCGCGCGGGGCCCGAGACGCCCTCCGGGGCGGCCTCCATCGCGTCGAGCATCGCGCCAAAATCTCGCTGCGCCGCGGCCCCGTCGACCGCACACCGCACGCGCATCGCGCGGTCGCCGAGGGCGTCGAGCCAGGGGCCCACCGCGGGGGCGTCTACGTCGACGAAGACCCAGCGCACCGCCGCGAGCGCGGGCGCTGCCACGAGCTGCTCGACGAGCGCGCTCCACGCCTCGGGCGCGTCGACGCGGGCGGGGGCGAGCACCGCGACGAGCCCATCGCTCCACGCCACCTTCACGGCCGCGAGCTGCGCGAGCTGGGCCGCGAAGTCGGCCGCGGGCTGCGCGCCCTCGGGGCGCGGGGGCAGGTCGGCGAGCGCGACGCCCTCCTTCGCGAAGGCCTTCTGGCGCGCGGCGTGGTGCGCTCGCAGGCGGTCGACGCGCGCGCTCCACCCGTCGTCGTCGCGCGTGAACGACTCCTCGAGCACGAAGAACGGCGCCCGGTTGTCGGGGTGAAGCTCCTGCGCGGCGACGAGGGTGATCACGGCCTTGCGCAGGTCGGCCTCGGTCGTCACCTGGAGGCAGCGCACCTCGACGGCGCGTGCGAACCACTGGAGCGACCGGGCGAGCTCGCGAATCGGCGCGGCGTACGACTCCATCATCGCCTCAGTTGATCTTGACCATCGCGCCCGCGATGAGGTTGAGCGCGCCCGCCGTCGACATGATCTTGGTGCCCGCGATGGCCACGCCGCCGCCGTCGACCTTGACCGCGCCGCCCGCCGAGAGCAGCACCTCGGTGGCCTGGAGCAGCACCGACGCGGGCGTGAGCTTCACCGTGGCCCCGCCGCATTTGAGCTCGATCTCGGTGCCCGACGCGACCGCGATCTTGCCGCTGTCTTCGATCTTCACGACGCCGCTCCCGTGGTGCAGCGTGATGTACCCCGCCGCCGTGAGCTCGACGTGCCCTCCCTCGAAGGTGAGCGTGGTGCCGCCCTGATAGAGATCGATCTTGGGCCCGCCGTTGATGGTGTAGGTGCCGCCGATGGTGTCGGTCTTGTTGGCGCTGACGGTGAGCGCGTCGTCGGCGCCCACCGACACGGTGCGGTTGTTGGCCACGTCGATCGACTGCGCGCCCGCTCCTCCGTTGCCCGCGGCC
>CAISKJ010000868.1 GCA_903885885.1 uncultured delta proteobacterium | reverse complement strand
CATCAGGTGGGCGAAGCCCCGGGGCTGCGAAGGGTCGATGCCCACCACGTGCTGGAGCACCAGCGAGGCAATGAGCGAGGCGGCCATGGCGACGATCTCGCTCCACGCGTTGATACGCCACCAGTACCAGCGAAGAATGAGCACGAGCCCCGTGCCCGCGCCCATGGAGAGCAGGATCTTCCACGCGCCCTCGACGGAGCTCAGCATCAGCGTGACGCCGCCCGCCATGAGCATCGTGAGCACGGTGGCCACGCGCGACGCGCGCACGTAGTGAACCTCGCTCTCGCCGGGCTTGAGGAAGCGCGCGTAGAGGTCGCGCACGAGGTACGACGCGCCCCAGTTGAGGTGCGTGGCCACGGTTGACATGTACGCCGCGATGAAGCCCGCCATCATGAGCCCGCGGAGGCTCGGCGGGAGGTGGTCGATCATCACGCGCACGTAGGCCCCTTCGGGGTCGCGGTCGGTGCCGTCGCGCAGGCCGGGATAGAGCGTGTAGGCCGCGAGGGCCGTGAGGATCCACGGCCAGCTTCGCACGCAGTAGTGGGCCACGTTGAACCACAGCGTCGCGAGCACGCCGTCGCGCTCGGTGCGGGCGGCGAAGATGCGCTGCGCCACGTAGCCGCCGCCGCCGGGCTCGGCGCCCGGGTACCACGCCGCCCACCACTGCACGCCGAGGTACACCGCGATGGAGACGCCGGGCATCCACGCGGCGTCGGCGGGCGGGAGCATGGCGAGGCGCTCGGCGGGCACCACCGCGCGAATGCCGTCGATGCCCCCCGCGGCGTCGACCGCATAGAAGGCCAGCGCGATGGTGCACCCGAGCTTCACCACGAACTGGAGCACGTCGGCCCAGAGCACGCCCCACAGGCCCGACACGCTCACGTAGAGCCCCGTCACGAGGAGGCACACGGCCACCGCGGGCCCCTTCGGGAGCCCCAGCGTGAGGCCGAGGATCTTCGCCATGGCGAGGTTCACCCACCCGAGGATCACGCAGTTGATGGGGATGGCGAGGTACGCCGCGCGGAAGGCCCGGAGCACCGCCGCGGGCTTGCCCGCGTAGCGCAGCTCGATGAGCTCGACGTCGGTCATGACGCCCGCGCGGCGCCACAGCGACGCGAAGAAGAACACGGTGAGAATGCCGCTGGCGACGGCGTTCCACCACAGCCAGTTGCCGGGGACGCCGTGGGCTACGACGAGGCCCGTGACCACGAGGGGCGTGTCGGCCGAGAAGGTGGTGGCCACCATCGAGGTGCCCGCGAGCCACCAGGGCACGTCGCGCCCCGACACGAAGAACTCGTCGAGGCTCGACTTCGCGCGCCGCCCGAACGCGAGCCCGAGGCCCACATTGAGGGCGAAGAAGGCCACCATCACCGCCCAGTCGAGCCCCGTGAGTCGCATCGCGCGCGACTCTAGACCAGGGCCCCGGGCGGCTTCGAGCGTGGAGCGCGAGGGGGCGCGGAGATTTTTCGGCGCCCCGCGGTGCGGGTGTTACGGGTGGCCCGGCGGGAGCGCGCCGTGCGCAGCGGGCGCGGCGGGCGCGGCGCCATGCGCGGCGCTGTGGAGCACGCGGAGCTCGCTCGCGAAGGTGATCTGCTCGAAGGTGCGGTTGAGCGTGGCGCTGCGGAAGCCGGGCATCTCGCTCCCGGCCGGCACCTCGACCTCGTCGCCCACGGCGACGACGGTTTGCGGCACGGCGGCCCAGGTGCTCGACCCGCCGCCCTCGACGCGGACGTAGGTGTACCCGCCGGAGTTCATGGTCTCGCGCACGATGCCGTGGCGCGCGCCGGCGGCGGGCGCGGGGGCGACGGAGGGCGCAGCGGTCGGAGCGGGCGCGGGCGTGGGCGCGACCTGCGCGCCGTCGACCTGAACGCCCGAGGCGAAGAGAATTTCGGGGAAGGTGCGGTCGAGCGTGCGGCTGTGAAAGTTGGTCATCACGTTGCCGCCGGCGACGACGACGCGGTCGCCCACGGCGACCTGCATCTGCGTGGTGGCGACCCAGCGATCGCCGCCCGCCACGTCGAGGTGCAGGTAGGTGTAGCCCGCGGCGTTCATCGTCTCGCGCACGGTGCCGCGCAGCGCGGCGGCGGTGGGCGCGGGCGCCGCGGGCTGCTCCCCGTGGGGGTTGGCGGGCGCCTGGGCGCCGTGGTTGGGGATCCACGCGTTGAGTCGCTCGGCGGGAGACGAAGGCGGCTGCGAAGACGGCGCGGCGGGCGTCGCGGGAGCGGCGGGCGTAGCAGGCTGCGCGTCGCACCCGAGCGCGAACGCCGCGAGGCTCAGAACCAATCGAACGGCTTTCATGCGCGCGAAGCTACCGCGAAACCGGGGCCGTTGCGCCGCGCCTTGCAGCCCGCGCGTCACTCGTGGTGGCGATGATGGCGGCTCGGCGTAGCGACGCGATCGTTGCGGTGACGCGCGATGTGCGCCTCGCGCTCCTCGGGCGTGCGATGGCGGCTGTGGTGGCGCACACGGGGCGCC
This sequence comes from uncultured delta proteobacterium, assembly GCA_903885885.1. GTDB lineage: Bacteria > Myxococcota_A > Polyangia > Polyangiales > CAISKJ01. Next base: position 3,877 of record CAISKJ010000868.1, on the reverse strand, counting down.
TCGACGGGCGCGCTCGCGACGACTGCGGGTGCGACGACGGCGGGTGCGACCACGGCGGGTGCGACCGCGGCGGGCGCGACCACGGCGGGTGCGACCACGGGGGGCGTCGCGGCGACCTCGTCGCGACCGTGGCGGCGACGGTGGTGGTGCCCTTCGTCGGCCGTGGCGGCGCCCGCGTCGGTGGCGATGCGGGCCACGGGGGCGGCGCGATCGTCCATGAGCACGCGCTCGCGGCCGTACTCGCGCACGGCCTCCTCGACGCGGGCGAGCAGCGCGCGGCGGCGCACCTCGTACTCGCGCACCTGCGAGTGGTTGAGCACCTGCGGCGACGCGGTCTCGGTGCGCTGCGCGAGCACCTCGCCGGTGGTGCGCTCGACCGCGCTCAAGAGGCTCGCGGGCAGGCGCCGAATGCCCTCGATGCCGCCGCGCCCGGTGGCGCGCAGGTTCTGGATGTACCAGGCCCGGTTGTTGTCGCGAAACACCAGGTCGTTGTGCTCGTCTTGCGGCACGTTCGCGGCGTTCCACCGGTCGAAGTTGGCCTGCAGGTAGTCGTACACGATGAGCGACGCGATCTGCTGGGCGCGCGTGCGATCGGCCGGCGCGATCTCTTCCCGCGGGTCGAGCCACGCGTTCCACTGCGCGCGCGCCTCGGGCGTGTGGAGGTTGGTGCGACGCAGCACGGGCATCCACACGATGGCCGCGCCCGCCACGGTGCCGTCGCGGCCGACCTCGAGGTTGGCCTCACGCAAGAACCCGTCGAGCGCCCCGATCGGCACGCGGCGCATCACCGCCGGGGGCACGCGCCCCTCGATGCCCAGCGCGCGCGCGAGCTCGTAGCCCGCGACCTCGTGCACCCACCAGTCGCGCTCGCCGCGGCGCGCGGGCTTGAACGCGATCTCGTAGCCGTCGCCGAGGTCGCAGTGAAACACCAGCGTGCTGCTGTTGAATCGCTCGATCACCCTTCGCACGGGCCGCGTGGCCATCTCGTGCAAGAGGTCGTCTTCGGGGCGCCCGCGAAACATACGCATGCCCGGCTCGGAGGCCGCGCGCGGGGCCTCGGCGACGGGGCGCGCCGCGGGCGCATCGGGCGCGGCGGCGCGGGTGGAGGGCTGCGCGGCGATCTGCTCGGGCGGCGCGTTGGCCACGACGGCCTGGATCGCAGGCGTCTGCGCGAGGGCCGACCACGGGCTCGCCAGCAACGCAAGAGCGACGGCGAGGCACAACGACGGGCGCGCGCGAGGGCTCATGGACTTGCAGTGTCGTCAGCGTGGCGGGGAACGGTCCAACCGCGAGCCGACGCTCCTTGGAACTTTACGGTATCACCGACACGGCACGCGCCGGAAAGTCCGTGTTTACTTCGGCCGTGTTCGGGTGGAGCTCTGATGCGCGTCAGCGCGGGGCGCGCGCCCAGGCGGCGAGGCGCTGCGCGAGCTCGGGGCCCACATCTTCTTGCAGGAAGTGACCGGCCCCGCGCAGGAGTTCGTGGGGCTGCCCCGCCGCGCCGGGGATGCGCGCCTGGAGCCGCTTCTCGGCCCCGCGCGTGATGGGGTCGTTGCGGCCGAAGAGGGTGAGAAAGGGCTTCTCCCACGCGCGGAGGGCCTCCCACGCGCGGCGGTTGGCGGGCGACGCGGGGTCGTCGGGGCGCGTGGGCACGAGCAGCGGAAACTGCCGCGCTCCGGCCTTGTAGCGCTCCTCGGGGAAGGGCGCGTCGTAGGCCGCGCGGGCCTCCGGCGCGAGCCCCCGCACGCAGCCCGACTTTACGATGCGCCCCGTGGGAAACACCGGCGTAAACCGCGCGAACGCGCGCCACGCGTGAAACGCCGGGGGCACGCGCTCGTCGCCGGTGGGGAGGTACGTGTTGCCCGCGCACACCCGCGCGAAGCGGTCGCCCTCTTCGGCGGCGAGGCGCAGCCCGATGAGGCCGCCCCAGTCCTGGCAGAAGAGCGTGACGCCGCGCAGGTCGAGGTCGACGAGCACTGCGCGCATCCAGTCGACGTGGGCGGCGTAGGTGTACGCGCGTCGGTCGGCGGGCTTGTCGCTGCGGCCGAAGCCCACGAGGTCGGGCGCCACCACACGAAACCCCGCCTCGAGGAGCGGCGGGATCATGGTGCGATACAAGAAGCTCCAGCTCGGCTCGCCGTGCAGGAGGAGCATCACGGGCGCGTCGGCGGGGCCCTCGTCGATGCGGGCCACGCGGATGCCCTTCACGTCGAGGTACTTCGGCGCCCACGGGAAATCGGGCAGCGCGGCGAAGCGCGCGTCGGGTGTGCAGAGCACGGCGTCGGTCATCGGGGGTCCGTTCCTGGGAAGACGCTCGCGGGCGGCGTCACCGACACCCCGCGGCGGATCATCACGGCGTCGCGGTACACGTCGAGGAGGCGCGCGGCGCCCGCTGCCCAATCGACGGCTTCGCCCTCGTCGAAGAGGCCGCTCACGGCGTCGCCGCGGGCCGCGAGCACGGCGTCGAGGCCCGCCCCCGCGTCGTGCGTGCGAATGTCGTCGGCGTAGCGCCGCGCGACGGTCACCACCCGCGCCGCGTGGTGAATGGCGGCCTTGAGCAGGTTGACCCCGCCGTAGTCTTCGACGGCGGCCGAGCGGGCCACCGCGTCGTCGAGCTGCGTGACGCGAAACTCGTCGGCCGAGAAGCGCCCCTGGTGCCCCACGCCGTGAACCGTGAGCACGCCCGCGGTGCGACGAAACATCGCGTTGCCCTCGAGGGTGTTGAGGTAGAGCGGCACGAGCCCCGTGGGCCAGTCGTGGGCGTGCATCACGTCGGGCACCCAGCCGAGGTGCTTTGCGAGCTGAAAGGCGCCGCGCGAGAGGAAGGCGAAGCGCGCGAGGTTGTCGTGCGCGCGGCCGTCGCGCGGGTCGTAGAGGTACGGGCGGTCGAAGAGCACCTCGTGGTCGAGCATGTACACGGGCGCGTCGCTGCCGGGCAGCGGGGCCTCGTACACCGCGCACCACGCCTCGGCGTCGCCCAGGGGGACGCCGAGCGGCGCGAGGTGCTTCGACATCCCGTCGGTGCTCACCGGCGAGATCCACCCGAAGCGCGGGATCACCACGCGCGCATCGACGCCGAGACGACGGAGCGCCGCGGGCAGCGCCCCCACCACGTCGCCGAGCGCCCCCTCGCGCGCGAAGGGCGCGCACTCCGACGCGACGAACAACACCCGAAGCGGCCTCTCCATAGCGGCCCGAGACGATACTCTTCATCGCCCGCGAGGTGGTGTAGACAATGCGCCCCATGACCGCGAAGGGCACCCCGAGGCTCCACTACGACGACCCCCTGCTCCTCGCGTTCGAGGCCACCGTGACGGCGCACGGGCGCTTCGGCGATCGCCCGTCGGCGGTGCTCGACCGCACGGCGTTCTACCCCGAGTCGGGCGGTCAGCTCGGCGACGTGGGCGCGCTCGGCGCCTGCGCGGTGGGCGACGTTCAGGTCGACGACGACGGCGTGGTGCACCACCTCGTCGAGGCAGAGCTCCCGCCGGTGGGCGCGCGGGTGCAGGGCACCATCGACCGCGCGCGCCGACGGCTCCACATGGCGCTGCACACGGGGCAGCACATGCTCTCGCGCGCGCTCCTCGACGAGGCCGGCGCCGAGACTGTTTCGTCGCGCCTCGGCGCGAACACGAGCACCATCGACGTGCACCTCGCGCAGCTCGACGAGGCCGCCGTCGCGCGCGCCGAAGACCTCGTGAACCGCGTGATCGAAGACGACCTCGTGGTGCGGTCGTACTTCCCCTCGCCCGACGAGCTGGCGCGGCTCCCGCTGCGGCGCGCGCCCAAGGTGAGCGAGAACGTGCGCGTCGTCGACGCGGGGGGCTTCGACGTGTCGCCCTGCGGCGGCACCCACTGCACGCGCACCGCGCAGGTG
>CAISKJ010000867.1 GCA_903885885.1 uncultured delta proteobacterium | reverse complement strand
TGGCCGCGTTGTTGACGAGCACGTCGACGCGGCCGAAGCGCTCGATGGCCGCGCGCACGAGCGCCTCGCACTGCGCCTCGTGGCCGGTGTGCGCGGCCACCGCGAAGGCCCGCTCGCCGATGGCGTCGGCCACCGCGCGCACGCCCTCGATCTTGCGCGAGGCGAGCACCACGCTCGCGCCGTGCGCTGCGAACGTGTGCGCGATCGCCTCGCCGATGCCGCGGCTCGCGCCCGTTACGATCGCGACCTTGCCCTCGAGCTGAATGCTTGCCACCACGCGGGATACCTCCGAAATTGTCGCGCTGTTGTATCGTGCCCGCGGCCGCGAGACGTAGCGCGAAAGAGAGTGGCGGGTGCGATGAGCGACGTGTTTCGGGAGTCGTCGGTGGTGGCGCGGGGCGTGCGGTTTCACTACGCCACGGCGGGCAGCGGGCCGCTGGTGCTCATGCTCCACGGGTTTCCCGAGCGGTGGTTCTCGTGGCGACGGCAGATCCCGGCGCTCGCGGCGGCGGGCTGGCGCGTGGTGGCGCCCGACCTCCGAGGCTATGGTCAGAGCGACAAACCCGACGAGGGCTACGAGCTCCCCGAGCTCGCCGGCGACGTGGCCGCGCTCATCGAGGCGCTCGGCGAAGACAGCGCCACCGTGGTCGGCCACGACTGGGGCGGCGGCATCACGTGGGAGGCCGCGAGCCGCTTTCCCCGCCACGTGAAGCGCTTCGCGGTGCTCAACTGCCCGCACCCCGCCGTGCTCAACGACACCTTTCGTCGCTCGTGGAGCCAGCTCTCGCGCAGCAGCTACATGCTGTTCTTCAACATCCCGTGGCTGCCCGAGCGGCTCATCGCGCGCGACGGGGGCGCGGCCATCATCCGCCGCTTCGAGGGCCTGGGCACGCCGCTGCCCGCCGACACCGTGCGCGCGCTGCGTGAGGGCGCGGCCACGGTCGATTCGGTGCGCCCCATGCTCGCGTACTACCGTCGTGCGGTGCGACGCGCGCTTCGCGGGGCGCTGCCGGCGTATCCAATCATCGAGCAGCCGGGGCTGCTGCTGTGGGGCGAGCAAGACGCCGTGTTCGGCAACGAGCTCATCGCGCCGCACACCCGCTACGCCCGCGATCTGGTGCTTCGCCGCATCGCCGGGTGCGGCCATTTCGTGCAGCAAGAGCGGCCCGACGCGGTGAACGCCGCGCTCGTCGACTGGCTCGCCCGCGAGCGCTTGCGAACGTCACGCGAGGCCCGGTGACACCTGCATCACGCACCGACCGCCGAACCACCACTGGGCCACGCACCCGCCCTCGCTGGGCCACTGAACCGAGAGCGACATGGGCCCTTCGCAGATCACCATGCCGCCGCGCCTACCGATCGACTCCCAGGTCCAACGCTTCATCGAGTGTCTACCTTCTGTCACTCTGGATCGACGAAACGCGCGCCGACATGAGCCCGACCGTAGCGATCCTGAAGGAATTCCGCACGACCTCGGCCATAGCGGTATGCTCACGGCGATGAGTACGCCCCACCCCGACACCTCCGAGGTCAAGGGGTACGCGTTGCTCTCGTACCTCCACGGCCTGCAGAGTCAGCCGCGCACCTGGGCCGCCGTGCTCGAAGCCCTCGCGCCCGACGATCGGCGCTTCTTCGAGGAGCCCGTCTTCGCCAACCAGTGGTACCCGCGGCGCCACCTGCACGCGCTCCTCGACGCGCTCGAGGTCGCCGCCCGGGGCTCCGAGGCCGAGTTTCGACGCCTCGGCGAGCGCGCCGCGGAGTTTCAGATTCACAAGATCTATCGAATTTTTCTGGGCTTCGCGACGCCCGCCATGGTGTTCCGCCGCGCGAGCAGCATCCTCTCGCGGCAGTCGAGCTCCGGTGAGTTCGCCGTGCTCGAAGAGGCCGACGATCACCTGGTGGGCGAGCTCTTCGACCTCGAGGTACCGCCGCGTCTCCCCCTCGTGATCGCCGGGTGGAGCGACCGCGTGGTGCAGATGCTCCGCCGCCGCCCGAACCCCACCACGGTGACCCAGCTCGCGCGGGGCCGCTACCGATTCCTGGTTTCCTGGACATGAGCACGCGCCCTGCATTCGCGTACCCAAGGCAGCGCGCGGTGCGCGATCGAAGCACCATGGCCCCCAGTCCCCGGCGCCTCCCGCCGCCGCTCCCTCCGGAGGCTCTCCGCGCGCACCTCGTCGCTGAGGTCCCGTCGGAGGCGCTCGAGCTCGACGTGCCCGCGCGCGCCGTGCCGCCGCCGCTCCCGCCCGAGGCGCTCCTCCGCGCGCAGCCCCGCCGCGCCGCCCCGGTCGCCCCGCCGCCGC
>CAISKJ010000866.1 GCA_903885885.1 uncultured delta proteobacterium | reverse complement strand
CGCGCAGGGCGCCACCGGCGTCACCTGCGCGCGCTGAGGGTCCGAGCGCCTCGCGCGCGGTGACCGCGCGATCGAGGCGCGAAGCCCCATTGCAGAAGATGATTCTGCACGGCTCTTCAACCTCTGCCGCTCATGGGATTTGCGGCCGGCGGGCCCAACGCGCTTGACGAATTACGCCGATTCGACGACCAACGTAGGGTGCGCCACCGTGGAGCTCTACCCGCAGCCATGCCCCTCCGTGTGCACGGCGTGGCCCTTGGCGCGGCGCTCCTCTCGGCGTGCGGCGTGTCGGCGGTGGGTCCCCTGCCCGATGGATCGTCCGCCACCGACGCGACGAGCGCTCCCCTCGACGGCGCGCTGACGCGCTTCGATCCCGACGGCGCCACGCCCGACGCCGGCTGCGGCCCCTGCGGGCGCGCTTGCTCCGCGAGCGAGACCTGCGTCGCCGACGTGTGCATCCCGCAGGCGGGCGCGCCGCCGAGGCTCGTGTGGCCGTCGTCGCTGGGGCGGCTCGCATCGCAGCGCCCCACGCTGCGCTGGCGCCTGCCCGCGGGTGAAAACGCCGCCCGCGTGGCCGTGTGCCGCGACCGCGCATGCACCGACGTGGTGCAGCGCGCCGACGTGCGCGGAAACGCGCTGCGCCTCGCCGACGCCCTCGCGCCGGGCGTGTACTTCTGGCGCGTGCTCACCGCGCAGGGCGCCGCGTCGGCCACGTGGGCGTTTCAGGTGCGCGCCCACCACGCCCCCGTCGACACGCTGCACACCCGCATGACCGACCTCGACGGCGACGGCTACGGCGACATGATGCTCATCACCGGCGCGCCGCAGCGCGGGGGTGTGTACGCGGGCGGTCCGGGCGGCGTGGCGCAGGCGCCGACGACGACGTTTCCCGTGCAGCCCGACGGCTCGACGCTGCGCGTGGCGAGCGTGGGCGACCTCGACGGCGACGGCTTCGGCGACCTGCTCTCGTTCGCGATGGTGGGCAGCGAGCGGCGCGCGTTTCTGCACCGCGGCGGTCCGCACGGGGCGTCGGCGACCGCCACGATGCTCTCGGTGGCCGAACCGTGGCCCGACGCGAGCGCGAGCGCGGGCGACGTCGACGGCGACGGCTACAACGACCTCGTGGGCGTCGATCAGGGCATGTCGGGCCCCCTCGGGCGCGTGCGCGTGCTCTTCGGCGCGCCGTCGGGCGTGCTGCGCGAGTCGACCGTGATGGTGGCGGCCGACGCCGACGACGCGACGAGCGTGGTCACCACCGGGAGCGCCGACGTGAACGGCGACGGTCGCCCCGATTTTCTCTTCGGCGCGCCCTCGCGCGACGACGGCGCGGGCCGCGCGTTCGTGTGGATGAACGACGGCTGCGCCACGGGTCACACCGTCGCGCTGCCCGGCGACACCGGCGCGTACGCGCACTTCGGCGACTCGCTGGGCCTCGCGGGCGACTACAACGGCGACGGGTACGCCGACGCCGTCGTGGCCGCGCCGCACGACGCCGACACCGTGGATCAGAGCGCGCTGTGGGTCTACCCCGGCAGCGCCGCGGGGCCCGTCACCGCCGCGCCGCTGCGCATCCCCTTCGCGGGGCGGCAGACCGAGAGCCTGCGCGTGATGACCCTCGGCGACGTCAACGGCGACGGCATCGCCGACCTCGGCGCGTGGATGCACACGAGCCTGCGCCCGCCCGAGCTCGTGATCTTCTACGGCGCCGCCGCGGGCCTCGCGCGCACGCCGTCGCGGGCGCTCACGAGCGACGATTTTGGCCCCGACGAGCGCGGCTTCTCCGCGAGCCCCGTGGGTGACACCGACCGCGACGGCTACGACGACCTCGCGGTGTTTCTCTCCCCCGGCCACGTGGTCGTGTCGCGCGGCACGGCGGCGGGGCCCACTACGGGCATGATCCCGTTTCTGACGCTCCCGTGAGGCGCCTCGCGG
>CAISKJ010000865.1 GCA_903885885.1 uncultured delta proteobacterium | reverse complement strand
CCGCGCCCACCGACGCGCGCCGCGACGCCGGCGGCTCGGGGCCCGACTCGGCGGCGACCCCCAGCGCGAGGGCCGCGAGGGCGGCGCACAGCACCGCGGCGGGCGTGTCGACTCGGCGTGTCCAGCGGTTCATCGCGCGTGCACAACCCCTTATCACCGCGGCGGGGAGAGTGTGTCACCGTCCTTGCGCACGGTGAGGGCTTCGTGTGACAAAGGTGGGCGGGAGGTTTGCGTTCATGGAGAAGAAGTCCGAAGCACCGAAGACTCTCGATCTCGGCGACATCGAAGAGGTCGAGCGTCCGAGCCGCCGCACCGCGCTGTCCACCGTCGGGGCGCTGCTCGCGACCGCGGTCTTCGGCGCCGCCGTGAGCGCGCCGTCCGAGGCCGAGGCGTGCCAGCGCCGCACCGGTCGCACCGACAGCGACCCCAGCGACGGCGTCAACCACGGCCGCACCGGTCTCACCGACGCCGACTCGGGCGACGCGGCCCAGTGCGGTCGCGGCGGCCGTCGCGGCGGCGGTCGTCGTCGCCGCTCGTGCACCGACTCCGACAGCGGGCCGGGCGCCGATCAGCCCGGTCAGGGCCGTCACTGCTAGCGCCTCCATCACGGGGTGCGCACCCCGTGAGGTCAACCCCGATGCCCCCCGAGACAACCTTTCCTACGCTGGCGTCGCTCGTGGCGCCCGTGCCCGTGTCTGCGTTCATCGCCGACTACTGGGAGCGCGACGCCCTCTACGTGCCCGCCGCGCCGGGCGCGCGCCCCATCGCCTCGCTCGCCGAGATCGACCGCGTGCTCACCGCCAGCACGCACCGCCACCCCGACCTCATGCTCGTCGACGCGGCGCGCGAGGTCCAGGTCGACGAGTACGCCGCCGACGACAACGTGATCCACATGGCGAAGGCGCTCAAGCGCTTCAGCCAGGGCGCGTCGTTCGTGCTCAACCGCCTCGACGAGTGGCTCCCCGCGGTGCGCGCGCTCTGCGTCGCGCTCGAGGCCGAGCTGGGCATCGCGGCGCAGGCCAACCTGTACCTCACGCCCGCGGGCGCGCAGGGCTTCGCCGTCCACTATGACAGCCACGACGTGATCATCTTGCAGTGCGCCGGCCGCAAGACGTGGAAGCTCTTCGACAGCCCCGCCGGGCTCCCCATGCGCGGCGAGCGCTTCGAGCGCGCCACCACCCCGACGGGCGCCCTCACGGCCACCTTCGAGACGGGGCCCGGCGACGTGCTCTACATCCCCCGCGGGCTCATGCACGAGGCCCTCGCGGCCGACGGCGAGGCCTCGCTGCACGTCACGGTGGGCCTCCACGCCGTGCGCTGGTCCGAGGTGCTCGTCGAGGCCCTCGCGCAGGCCACGCTCGCAGACCCGGGCCTGCGTCGCGGCCTTCCCCTCGGCGCGCTTCGCGACGGCGCGTCGTCCGCGGCCCTCGACGACGCGCTGCGCGCCCACCTCGCCCGCGTCGCCGACGCCGTGCGCTGGAAGCCCGTGCGCGAGAAGCTCGTCGACAGCTTCGTCGACCACCACAAAGAGTCGCTCGCGGGCATGCTCCTCGACGTGGCCGCGCCCGCGGGCGAGGGGGCCACCTTCGCGCCGCGCATCGGCGCAGTGACCACCGTCGAGCCCGACGGCGACGCGGTGGTGCTCACCGTCAACGGCCGCGCCACGCGGTGGCCCGCGCACGCCGAGGCCACGCTGCGCCGGGCGCTCTCGCTGCCGCGCTTCACCCTCGACGCGCTGGGCGAAGAGATCGACCTCCGCGGGCGCCTCACGCTCGCGCGCAAGCTCGTGGTCGAAGGCGCGCTGCGCGTCGAAGCTCCGTAGCGAGGCGCCGGGCGCCCGACCGTTCAAGCTGTGTAGGAAGGCGCCCGGTGCACGCCGGGATTCGGCGCCACGCATCACCCGGCACATGTGTCGGGCGCCTCACGCACGCCGCGATTCGGGGGCATTGACCCCCTCAGCCCGGGCTTTACGTCAGAGGTCGCCCCGCGAGGGGGCTCCTGAACGTTTCGCGCGCTGCGCGTACGCCTGCACCAACCACCACGCGCCCACGATTGCAGCGCTCGCAACCGCTCCGATCACAGCCGACGGCCGTGAGGACGTCGCGCCATG
>CAISKJ010000864.1 GCA_903885885.1 uncultured delta proteobacterium | reverse complement strand
CGCGCGCGCGTAGCGGCGGGCGTGTGGGGCCGCGGCGCGGTGGCCGTGCTCGGCCGCGCGGCGCCGGTTCTTCATGTGCGCGCGGGCGTCCGCGACGTGCGCTTCGACAACGCGGGGAGGGCCCTCCTCGGCGACGCGTGGGTGTCGCGGGCGTGAGCCTCGACGAGGTCGCCTGGGTGGCGCCGCGCGACGGGGTGCGGAGCCTCGTCCCCGCGGTCGGCGCGCTCGCCTTCGCGCCCGACGAGTCTCACCTCGCGTGGGTCGACGGGCTCGACCTCGGCGCCGTGCACGTGACCGAGCTCACCTCTTCGCGCACGGTGCTCTCGCTCCGCGGGGCGCGCGCGGTGGCCCTCGACTGGAGCGCCCCCGACGCGCTGCGCGTGCTGCGCCGCGCGGGCGCCGACGCGACGCTGCACGTTCACGCGGTGCCCGACGGCGGCGAGCTCGCGCGCATCGCCCTCCCGAAGGTCGGCGTCTGGCCCGTGTCGATCGAGGCCCCCGTCGAGGGGCGCGTCTCGTACGTGGGCCCCACCGCGTGGGAGCCGTCGCTCACCGCGCAGCCCGACCTGCGCGCGTGGCTCGTGCGCGACGACGGCACCGCCACGCGCTTCGACCCCTACGCGCTCCTCGGCGCGCGCGAGCGCTCGGCTGCACCGCGGGCGCGCTGCGCGATGAGCCCCGACGGCGCCACGCTCGCCGTAGCCTTCGGCCCGCGCGAGGGCAACGGCGCGGTGGCCTTCGTCGACCTCGCGTCGGGCGTCGCGCGGCGCGTCGCGCTCGGCGACGGCGGCACGCCCACGCACCTGCGCTGGGTGGGCCCGTCGCGGGTGTTCGTCGCGCGCGTCGACGCGCTCTCACGCACCGCGATGCACACCGTCGATCCGTCGGGGCCCGGCGAGCTTCGCGGCACGCTCGCGGCCAACCACGCGCTGCGCCCGGGCTGCATCGACCTGCACCCCGACCGTCACACCCTGCTGCTCCCGACCGAGCGTCGGCGCTTTCTCACCGGCACCGACGCGCGCACGCTCGTCGAGGCGCTCGCGCTCGACGGCCCCACGACGACGCGCGCGGCATTCGAACTCTCGCGCGCACGCCCCCCGAGCGGCGGCGCGTGCTGGGACGCACGCGGCCGTCTGCTCACCCTCACCCATCCGCGCCTGCGCGAGGCCCACCTCGCGCGACGCGAGAGCCTCGCGGGGGAGCCCCACGTGCTCTTGCACCTCCCACTTCCGGGCGAGCAGCCCGAGGAGCTCGCGATGACCCTGTCGCCGCGGCGCGCGACGGCGGCGGTGACGTGGTTCACCAGCGAGCGCGGCCCCGCCGAGCGGGCGCGGCGCCTCACGCTCCTGACGCTGTAGGCGCGCCGCGCAGCGCATCGCGCAGCGCAGCGAGCGACACGGGCTTGGCGAGAAACCCGTCCATGCCCGCCGCGATGCACGCCAGGCGGTCTTCTTCGAACGCGCTCGCTGTCATGGCGATCACCCGGGGCTGCGCCGCAAGGGGGATCTCGCGCAGCCGCCGCGTGGCCTCGATGCCGTCCATCTCGGGCATCTGCATGTCCATGAGCACCACGTCGAAGGGCTCGCGGGCGACGAGCTCGAGCGCCTCGCGGCCGCTCGACGCCGTGCGCGCGCGCGCGATGCCCAGGGCCTTGAGCTGGCCGTTCGCGAGGAGGCGGTTCACGGGGTTGTCGTCGACGAGGAGCACGCGCAGCGCGGTGACGTCGGCCCCCTCGAGGCCGGGGCGCGGGGCGGGCTCAACCTTGCGGGGCTGCGGCGTGGACACCGTCACTTCGAACGAGAACACCGACCCGACGCCCTCCTCGCTCTCGACGCTGAGCACGCCGCCCATCTTCTGCACGAGGAGGCTGCAGATCGCGAGGCCCAGCCCCGAGCCGCCGAAGCGACGCGAGGTGGAGCTGTCGGCTTGCGAGAAGGGTTCGAAGAGGCGTCGCAGGGCTTCCTTCGAGATGCCCACCCCGGTGTCGCGCACGCGCCCGCGCAGGGTGACCCCCTCCGGCGTGCGTCGCGCGACCTCGAGCGTGGCCAGCACCACGCCCTGCTCGGTGAACTTCACCGCGTTGCCGATGAGGTTCACCCACAGCTGCCGCAGGCGCGTCGGGTCGGCCTCGATGAGCTCGGGCACGTGGGCCTCGCAGTGCGCATCGAGGAGAACGCCCTTGGCCTCGGCCTGCGCGCGCAGGAGCGCCGCCACGTCGGCGAGGAGCGTCCGCGGCGCGACGGCGATCGCCTCGAGCTCCAGCCGGTCGGCCTCGATCTTCGAGAAGTCGAGGATGTCGTTGATGATCGCGAGGAGGCCGTGCCCGGTGCTCTGAATGTTGGCGACGTAGCCGCCCTGCTCGGCGTCGAGGGGCGTCTTCGAGAGGAGCTCGCTCAGACCAAGGACGCCGTGCATCGGCGTGCGTATCTCGTGGCTGATCATCGCCAGGAAGCGGCTCTTGGCCTGCGTGGCGGCCTGCACGCGGAGCAGGGCGTCTTGGAGGGCGTGGGTGCGGGCCGAGACCTTCTCCTCGAGCGACGCCGCGAGGCGCACGAGCTCGTCGTTGCGCTCCGCGAGGTCGCGGGTCTTCTGCTCGAGCTGGCGCTCCGTCTCGAGGCGCGCCTGGCGCTCGCGCTCGAGGCGCTCCATGTCGGCCGCCTGCTGCCGCACGAGCGCGTCGGCGTTGCGCAGCGCCTGCTCGGCGAGCGCGCGCTGCGTCACCTCTTGCGCGGCGCCCACCACGCCCAACAACCGCCGGCTCTCGGTGACCTCGACGAGCAACGTGAGCAGGGGCACCACGCGCGAGATCGCGTCGACGTCGGCCGCGCTCCACCCCGCCGGCGCGGTCGGTCCAGAGGGCGAACACGTGCACGTCGCCGCGCGCCGCCCGGACGGGGAGCGCGAGGTACGTCGTCGCGCCGCTCCGCGCGAAGTCGCGCACGAGCGCATAGCGCGACGACTCGCCGAGCTCCGCGCCCGAGATCACGAGGGGCGCGCCCGTGGTCATCACCGTGTGCAGCGGGCTCCCCCGGTGCTCGTCGGTGTCGAGAAAGCCCCACGGGCGCTCGAAGAACGCGACCCTGCCCGTCGTGCGCGACCAGACATATCCGAGGCCCGCGAGGGCGGGATGGATGGTGAGAATCGAGACCGAGACCCGCGCCGGCGCGAAGCCCGCGCCCCTCAGCGCTGCGGCGATCGCCGTGATGGCGGGCTGCAGGTCGGCGATCTGCAGCTCGAGCGCGAGCACCTCCTCATGCAACGCCGCGAGCCAGCGTGGGGAGGGCTCGAGGCGCGACGATGTGACGAGGGATCCCATGTGCATCCGCACGGGGATAACGGCACCATGGCGGCGAAATTCAAGCGAAACCCAGCGAATCCCGTGCGTTGTCACGCACACGACTCATTGCGGTGCGGTGGCGCACCATGCTGCAACGCACGGCGCCCCGTGCTGGCACACCACCGCACGTGTCTGGGCCTCAACACTCCGCGCCACGAAAGGCCCCGCCGACCTCTCGAAACCGCTTCTTCTACCCGGCGCGCGATACTGGAGTCGAACCAGTGACCTTGGGCTTCGGAGACCCACGCTCTATCCAGCTGAGCTAATCGCGCCTGTGAGCGGCGGACACTACTCAATCTCCCACCGCCTCGCAAGCATCAGTTTTTGCCCTGCGCGATCGTGGCCCGCCGAGAATTTCTCTCCCTGCGGGCTTCGTGGTAGGCGCCCCCTTCGCTCAATGGCCCGCACCGCGACCGTCACCCGCCGCACCCGCGAGACCGCGATCACCGTCACCGTCGACCTCGACGGTACGGGCCGCGGCGACATCGAGACGCCCATCCCCTTTCTGTCGCACATGCTCGATCAGATCGCGCGCCACGGGTCGATCGACCTCGCCGTGCGCGCCACGGGCGACGTCGAGATCGACGGGCACCACACCACCGAAGACCTCGCCATCGTGCTCGGGCGCGCGGTGGATCAGGCCCTCGGCGACCGCGTCGGCATCCGCCGCTACGGCGAGGCCACGCTCCCCATGGACGAGGCCCTCTGCCAGAGCGCGCTCGACCTCTCGGGGCGAACCTACTTCGTCGATCGCCTCGCGCTCCCCAAGGCCAAGATCGGCACCTTCGACGTCGAGCTCACGTCGGTGTTCTTCGAAGGCTTCGCCCGCGGCGCGCAGTGCAACCTCCACGTGCGCAAGCTCGAGGGCGACAACCTGCACCACGTCGTCGAGTGCACGTTCAAGTCCTTCGCGCGCGCCCTCCGCGACGCCGTGCGCGTCGAGGGCACCACGCTCCCGTCGACCAAGGGCACCCTCACCGAATGAGCGACGCGCGACCCCACCTCTGCATGGTCGACCTCGGCATGGGCAACCTCCGCAGCGTCGAGCGCGCCCTCCTCGCGGCCCTCGGCGATGTGTCATTGGTTGTCACAAGCGACCCCGGCGCCGTGCGCGAGGCGCACGCGGTGATCGTTCCGGGGCAGGGCGCTTTTGGTGAGTGCTCCGCGGCCCTCGCGCGCGACGGCGGGGCGCTCGCCCGCGCGCTCGTCGACCACATCGAGGCCGCGAAGCCGTACCTGGGCATCTGCCTCGGGCTCCAGGTGCTCTTCGAGGGCAGCGAAGAGGCGCCGGGCCGCGGCGGCCTCGGGGTGTTCAAGGGCCAGGTGCGGCGCTTCCGCGAGGGCATGCGCGACGACGACGGCGCCCTCATCAAGATCCCCCACATGGGCTGGAACGAGGTGCGCTCCGAGGGCGTTCCGTGCCTGCCCGCGCGCGGGTGGTTCTACTTCGTGCACAGCTACCACGTGGTGCCGGCGCCCGAAGAGGCGGGCCTCGCGCGCGCCACCGCGTCGCACGGCGAGACCTTCGTCGCCGCGGTGTCGCGGGCGTCGGTGCTCGGCGTGCAGTTTCACCCCGAGAAGAGCCAGCGCGAGGGCCTGGCGCTCATCAAGCGCTTCTACGACTCGGAGGTCGTTCGATGAAGGTGATCCCCGCGATGGACCTGCTCGGCGGCCGCGTGGTGCGCCTGCACCGCGGCGACTACGCGAAGGCCACGGTGTACCCCGCCGCGCCCCTCGCCATCGTCGGTGAGTTCGT
>CAISKJ010000863.1 GCA_903885885.1 uncultured delta proteobacterium | reverse complement strand
CGCGGCGCCGAGGTGCTCGTGGCGCCGTGGGTGCACGGCTGGCCCCTCGCGCATCCGCCGTCTGAACCGTCGAGGCACCCGCTCCCGCGATCGTCGTGGGAGCGGGGCGGGGTGAGGGCCGACGGCCTCCTCGCTGCGCTCGATGCGGGCGCTTCGCACGCGGCGTGCGACGACAGCAGTGTGACGCTCGCGACGGCGCGCGACCCCTTCGAGGAGGCCGAGCTCGTGGCCCGCTGGATCGCCGAGCGGTGCGCGCGCGGAGCCGCTCCCGAGGAGCACGCGGTGCTCGTCGAGGCCTCGTCGGGCGCCCTCGATCGCGTGCGGCGCGCGCTCGATCGCTACGGCGTGCCGGCGCACGGAGCGGGCGCCCTGGGGACGCGCGAAACCACTCCATGGCAGGTGTTTCGCGCGTCGGTGCGCCTCGCGTGGACGGGCGTCGATGCCGTCGAGCTCATGGCCGTTCTCTCGGCCCCCGGCGCGGGCATCTGGGGCGGCGACCGCGATCGCCTCTGCGCCCTCTTGCGTAGAGAGACGCCCGCCGACTGGGCCGCCGTGCGCGCGCTGCTCACGCACTTCGCCACGCCCCCCGCGAAGCCCGCCGCGGCGGGCGACGAGGTCGCCGACCCCGATCCCGCCGACGCGGCGCGGCAGGCGCAGGTGCTCGAGACCTGTCGCCGCGTCGAGGAGCTCGTCGCGCTCTGGTCTTCGAAGGGACCGTTTCGCACGCTGCTGCCCGCGCACCGCTTTGCGGCGCTGAAGGGCGTGGTGCAGGCCACCCTCGCGCGCTTCATGAACCCCCTCAAGTTCGCCGACGCGATCGAGGGGCTTCGCACGCAAACCCTATGGATCGAGGCGGTTTCGCGCGTCGCCGACGCCTCCCAGGCCGCCCTCGCGCGGTGGGAGCGCTCGGGCGCAGCGCTCCCCGCTGAGGCGCCCGAGGCGTGGCTCTCCGACGTGGCCGCGATGCTCGGCACTGTGACCGACGGCGCGGGGCAGCTCCGCGGCGACGGCGTACAGCTCCTCGCGGGCGAGGCCGTCACCGCGCGCAGGCCGCGGGTGCTGGTGGTCACGGGGTTTCAGCGCGGACGCTTCCCTACGCCGACGCCGCGCGACCTGCTGCTCGGCCCCCTCGAGCGCGCGTGGCTCGCGGGCGCCAGCGCCGACCTCGCGGCCCTGCCCGGCGACGCCGACCTCGCCGACGACGCGCGGCGCGACACGCTGCGCGCCCTCGCGCTCGCCTCGGAGCGCGTGCTCCTCGTGGCGCCGCGGCGCAGCGCCGACGGCTCCGAGGTCGACGTGGCCCTCGCGTGGCGCGACCTGCTCGCGATGCTCCCCGACGACCTACGCCGCGCGCGAGAGCGAGCGGGCGCGACGCCCCTCCGCGCGTGGATCGACACCGACCTCGACGGCCCCCGCGCGACGGCCCGCGCCCGTCGCGCGCAGAGCCTCCGCGCGCGCGCCGAGGGGCGCCACGACGCGTCCGTCGCGCTCGCGAAGACGCTCACGCACACGTACGCATCGCGCGATTTCTTCGCCGCGTGCGACGCGCCCGACCGCGGCTTCGCGGTGGGCGACCTCGTGCGCGACCGCATCGACGCGGTGGTTCACACCACGCGCTCGCTCGAGGCGCTGCTCACGTGCCGCTACGCGTTCCTCACGGGCACGCTGCTGGGCCTGCGCGCGCTGCGCCTCGCGCGGGGGCCTTCGCTCTCGGCGGGCGACCGCGCGCGCGTGGCCTACGCGGCCCTGCGCTACCGCGACGCGCACCCCGACGAGACGGGCGAGGCGGGCCTCCGCGCGGCCCTCGACGCGGCCCTCGCGAGCGAGCTCCCGTGGGCCGACGCGACCTCGCACCGCATGCCCGTGATGGAGCTTCGTCGCGCCGTCGAGCGCTTTCTGCGCCGCTACGGGGAGATGCGCCACGCGCTCGGCCTCGACGGCGCCAACGAACACGGCGGCGAGGCCGCGGAGCCCGTGGTGATTCCGCTGCCGGGCGAGCGCGCGCGGGCGATGCGCGTGAAGCCCGGCGCCATTCGCGTCGAGCGATCGGACCTCGGCGGCGCCGCGGTGCT
>CAISKJ010000862.1 GCA_903885885.1 uncultured delta proteobacterium | reverse complement strand
GGCGCAGGGTCACCGACGCGCCCTCGCGCCCGGGGCCCTCGGGCGGGAGCGCGAAGCGCGCGGCGGGCACCGCGACCGCCGCCGTGGCGCCGCACGCGGTGAGGGCGATGGCGCCGTCGAGGAGCCGCCGGCGGTCGGGGTTCGTGGGGTGTTGCGGGTCGTCGCTCATCGCGTGTCTCCGGAGGCCTCTACGGCGCGTGCGTGTGGCACACGAGGCAGACGGCGTGCTGCGTGCGGTCGAAGCCCGCCGCGAAGCCGGGCGGGTGGGGGTTGCCCGCGCCGCCGCCCTCGCGGTGGCACGGCGCGCACGTCTGCGCGGCGTCGCTCTCGTGGCACGAGGCGCACGCGAGGATGTTGCGCCGCGCCTCGCGCGCGTGGCTGCGCGGCGAGTGCGGGTCGAGCCAGCCGACGGGGTGCGCGGCGCGCGGGCCGACGCTCCCGCCGACGCCGCTCGTGCGGTGGCAGCCGTCGCAGGTCTCGACGGCGTGGCAGCGCGTGCAGGTGTTCTGCGAGAGCCGCGCCTCGTCGGCGTGGCGCGCTTGAAAGTCTCCGCGGTGCACGAAATCGCGCGCGGCCGCCATGGGCTCGAGGTCGGCCAGGGGCGCGCCCGCGCTCGGGCTGTGGCACCGCGCGCAGTAGTTGGGCTCGTGGCACTGGGTGCAGAGGCCGCCCGAGGCGCGCGCCTCGGCGCCGTGGCGCTGCGCGAAGCCCGGCCCGTGCCGCACGAGCGACAGCTCGCTCATGCTGTAGCGCTCGAGGCTCTTGTGGCAGAGCGAGCAGTTCATCGCGCGCATCGCCTCGCCGTGGCAGCGCGACGCGCAGGTGTCCATCGAGGGGATCTCGGGCTCGAAGGGGCGCACCGTCGACGTGTCGGCGCGCACCGCGTGGCACGACACGCACCCGCCCCGCTCGCGGGCGACGTGCGTGGCGTGCGAGAACGTGAGCTCGCGGTCGCGCGGGGCGTACGTGCGCGGGCTGCGGGGCTCGGTGTGACAGTACCCGCACGCGCGCTGCGCGAGCGCCGTGTGGCAGCCCTGGCACACGGCCTCCGAGGGCAGCGCGAGGTTGCGCGCGCGGGCTCCGTCGGAGGTCGGGTCGACCACGCGCTCGTGGCACTGCAGGCACGTGGCGCCGGCGCGCAGGTGGGGGCCGTGCGCGAAGCGAATGCCGTCGGCGCGCACCGGCGGGGCCTCGGCGCGGTGACAGCCCGCGAGGGCGAGCAACAGGAGCACCGACGCGGCTCTCATCGACGCCCTCCGCCCACTTCGAAGGCCCAGCTCGCGTGGGCCATCGCGCGCACCTCGGCGGTCGCGATGGGCGACCGGACGCCGTCGATCGACGCGCCCGCGCGCCACCCGCCCCCGAGCGGAACCTCGACGCTCCCGCGCGTGTAGAGCGACGTGCGCGCCGCGGCGGGGTCGTCGTCGTCGAGCGCCGCGGCCACCTCGAGGGCGAGGCCGATGTCGCGGGCGACGGTCCACATGCCCCCGACGCGCACGAGGGTCAGCGGCCGCACGCCGTCGTCGCGGCGGCTCGCCGAGAGGGTGCCCTGACGCCGTCGGTCGCGCGACGTGAGGCGCAGCGAGCCCTCGACGCGGTGGCCCCAGCGCGGGTCGTCGCTCGACCCCGGCGTGGCGTAGCGCTGGCCCGCGCCCTCGACCCGGAGCGACACCACGCGCGAGGGGCGCCACACGAACGACGCGCGGGCCTCGTCGAACACGTCGGTCGCGAACACGCTCAAGATCGACCACCGGGGGATGAGCCTCGACGGGTCGACGTGCGCGTAGCCCGCAGCCACCGTGGCCCACGACGCCGGCATCCAGTCGACGTCGGCGCTCGCCTGCGACACGTCGGCGCCCGTCGCGTCGAGCTGCACCGAGCCCCGCACGTCGAGGCGCTCGTCGGGGGTGAGCAGCGCGTCGAGGGAGACCGCGCGCACGCCCGCCACGCCCTGCGCCCAGCGCTCGACGTACGAGGCCGACGCCATGAGCAGGCCCGGCCGCGACCACGCGACGCGCGCCCCCCCGGAGGCGGTGACGCCGTCGAACGACCCCTGCGCGCCGACGAGGGCGCCGTACGCGGGGGTCACCGGGCGACCGATCATCACCTCGACGGAGAACGCGCCCGCGCGTGCCTCGGCGCCGACGCCGTCGACGTGCAGCCCGCCCGGGGGGCCCCACGCCACGAAGCGACGACCGGCCCACACGGCCCAGGGACCTGAGGCGTAGCGCGCCCACGCGACGGCGAGGTCGCCGGCGCCGACGGCGCGCGGGTCGACGACGGCGAGGTCGACGGCGCCCCACGCGTTGAGGTGCGCCTCGACGCGGCCGCCCGCGAGGTCGTGGGCGTCGAGCGTGGCGCGGGCCATGAGCGGCGCCAGGGTGACGGCGCGCCAGTACCGGTCGGCGGCGCTCGCCTGCGGGTCGGCGCTCGCGAGCACGTAGCGCGGCACCCCGCGAAACACCGTGTCGATGCGCACCCTCACCTGGGCGTGGTCGCGCCCGTCGGCGACGGGCTGGGCGCCCGCGACGCCCGCGTAGAGGGCCGCGGCGAGTACGACGACGCGCGGCGCGTTCATCGCGGCACCCCCGCGGTGACGAAGCCGTCGATGTGGGCCGCGCGGCCGACGTCGCGCACGCGAAGCACGCCGTTGACGCGCTCGACCTCGCTCCCGTGGCAGGTCGCGATCTCGCACGAGGCCGAGGCCGTGTGGGGCCGCGGCGGCGGCGCGCTGTGACACCCGCTGCAGTCGCTCGGGAGCGCTCCGCCCCGCCAGGAGACGGTCGTCTCGCGCCGCGCGATGAGCCCCTCGCCGTGGCACGCGACCGCGGCGCAGGTGCCCCCTTCGAAGCGGGCGGGCGCGCTCCGCGCCGTGGCGCGCACGCCGAAGCGCAGGTCGCCGGCGCCGCGGTC
Organism: uncultured delta proteobacterium; assembly: GCA_903885885.1. GTDB lineage: Bacteria > Myxococcota_A > Polyangia > Polyangiales > CAISKJ01. Next base: position 551 of record CAISKJ010000862.1, on the reverse strand, counting down.
TTCGAGGTGCCCCGGCGCGGTCACCGAGGTCGGAACCTCGTGGCACTCGGAGCACTGCACCATGGTGGTCACCTGCGTGCCGCGGTGCGCCTGGTGCGTCGCATCGAGCGGGAGGGGGTCGCCGTCGCGCCCGTGGCACGCGGCGCAGGTGCCCGAAGCCTCGCCCACGTCGACGCGGCCGTTCAGGTGAAAGCGCGTGCCCACGAAGGCCGTGCCCGTCGCGTTCACGTCGGCGTGGCACGGGGTGCAGGGGCCCGCCCAGTGATCGCGCGGCGGCGTCGCGTGACACCCCGTGCACGGCCCGACGGTCTGCGTCTGACCCCACCGCGGCGGCGGGCTCGTCGACGAGGCCGTGTGGCACACCACCGAGCACGCGCCCGTGGCGGCGTCGTAGCGCGCGTCGGCGCCCGCGCGGGCGTCGAAGCGCACGTCGACCACGCCGTCGCCGTGCGCGCCCGCCGCGAGCTGGGTCACGTCGCGCGCGGGGTGACAGCCCTCACATGTGAGCGGCTGCTGCAGCGCCGTGCCCGCGAGCACGTGCCGCGCGTGGG
>CAISKJ010000861.1 GCA_903885885.1 uncultured delta proteobacterium | reverse complement strand
CGCGGCGCCGCACACCGGGAGCCCGCGCAACGTCACCTCGGCGCTCCCGTCGACCTCGACGGCGACGGCCGCGAGGAGATCCTCTACAACGACAACCGCGACGTGCATAACCCCTCGAACGCGGTGGGCGGCACGTGGCTCCTCGCCCGCGCGACGGTCGGCTTCGCGCCCCCCGAGCGCCTCCCCGAGGCCTTCGTAAACGCGCGCGTCGCAGCCGACTTCGACGGCGACGGCCACCGCGACGTGGTCTTCGCCGGGCGCGACACCGTGGTCGCCTGGGGCAGCGCCGCGGGCCTCGACCCGGCGCGCGTCACGAGCCTCGGGTTCATGGGCGCGCGGGGCACCGTCAACGCCGTCGACCTCGACGACGACGGCCTCCTCGACCTCGCCGTGGGCCAGTGGAACGAGCCCATCGTGGCGCTGCGCAACCGCGGCGACCGCACCTTCGAAGTCGCCACGCACGCGTGGGGCCTCGACGCCACCGGCATGACGTGGTCGCTCGGGCGCTACGACCTCGACGGCGACGCGCGCGACGATTTCTACGTCGCCAACGACGGCGACAACCACATCAACTACGCGTTCATCGCGCTCGGTCCGGGCCCCGACGGCGACGCCCGCTACGCGCTCCGCGTGCCGCCGACATCGGGCTGCTACGAGACCGCGGTCTTCGGTCCGTCGCGCAACTCGCCGATGGGCCTCGCCGCGGGCGACCTCGACTACGACGGCCGCTTCGACCTCGTGCTCCCGCTGGGCCCGCAGGTCGAGACGCTCCGCTGGCGCAACGGCGTGCGCGCGTGCAGCGCGCTCGAGCGCGGCGCCACCACGACGGGCACCTTCCTCGTGCCGTGGTCGCCCCTCGTGTGGGACATCGACCACGATCTCCTCGTCGACCTCGTGGTGCCCACGGGCGACGAGGAGGGCTTCTCGATGCTCCCCAACCGCGGGCAGAGCACCGTGCTCCTCTACCGGGGCGGCGTCGACGGCTCGCACCGCCTCCTCGGCGCCGCCGGCGGCCTCGACGTCGACGGTCAGTTCGCGCAGGCCGCCGCCACCGACCTCGACGACGACGGCGACCTCGACCTCGTGGTCGGCCAGTTCGGCGCCTCGGCGCTCGCGTTCGAAAACCGCGTCGAGCCCAACGGCGGACACATTCTTCTCTCGCTGCGCAGCGCCGTGTCGGCGAGCGACGGCCGCGGCGCGCGGGTCACGGTGCGCACCCCGGCCGCGACGCGCGTGTGGCCCGTCGGCGACCGCACCACCTTTCAGGTCACCCCGTCGCCCCTCCTCGACCTCGCCTTGGGTTCAGCGCCCCGCGCGAGCGAGCTCCGCGTGCTGTGGCCGTCGGGCTATGAGCAGTCGCTCACCGACGTGGCGCCCGGCCGGCTCACCGTCACCGAACCTCGCTGGCTCCGCGTCGAGCCTCGCGCGGTGCGCGCAGGCAGCGGCGCGCGCGTCGCCGTGAGCGTGCGCCCCACCACGCCGACGGGCGCGCTCGACGCCGCAGCGCCCGTCACGATCGAGGCACCGTACACCGCCGTGACGTGGGAGGGCCCCGCGGCGCGCGACGCCGACGGAACGTGGCGCCGCACCCTCGTCGCCAACGCCGCGCCGGGGAGCGCCGTGCTGCGCGTCACAGTCGACGGCCGCGAGGCGACGGTGCGACCGCGCGTGTGGTTCACCGCGCAATAGGCGCCTCAGCGCATGGGCGGCACGTCGTCGGGAAAGGTCGCCTCGTGGGCGTTTACGAGGCGCTGCAGGGTGATGTCGTCGCTGCCAAGCTTCGCGATGTACACGCGCGCCTGGCGCACCGACTCCTCGCTGGCCACCTCGCTGTCGCACGCGATCGCCACGATCGAGAGCGTGTGCGCGATGCCCGCCACCGTGTTGATCATCCGCGCGTCGTCGTGGCTGTCGGCCGCGGCGTCTTTGAGCGACATGAGCACCATGCTCGCGTGCCACAGCGCGCGCCGCACTTGCAGGCGAGAGTTGAGCGCGAGCTCCACCGCGCTCATCGCGCCGCCCACGCGGAGCTTGAGCTCCGTCCACCGGCCGCCCTGCTCGTCGAAGATCTCGTTGAGCACGGCTTCGAACACCCGAAGCGTCGGGTGCGCGGCCTCGGTGAAGCGCTGGATCTCGGGGCGTGTCAGGCGTTCCATGGCCGCTTCTATACCGCGCCCCGCGCGCGCACTGCAGCGCATCTGTGACATAGACCGTCACACCCGGTTGCGGTACCTTCGGCGGCGCGTGCGAGGTGCAACGTTCATGGCAGCGGCGGTGGGGTGCGCGCTCGCGGCGACGCCCGCGCAGGCGCAGACGCACCGCGAGAGCTGGCTCGTCCCCTCGCTGCACGCGGCGGGTCTCCTCACGGCGCAGCGGGCCGGCGCGATGCTCCTGTGGCAGCGCGCGTTCAGCCTCGAAGACGGCGACCGCAACCTGCGGCATCTGCGCGCGGCCTATACGAGCCCGCCGCGCTTCGACCCCGACCGTCGCTTCTTCGAGTGGGACGGCGACCGCTGGATCATCAACCTCTGGGGTCACGGGCTCATGGGGAGCGAGCTGTACCTCCGCGCGCGCCAGTGCGGCCATGGCGCGCTCCCGTCGCTGGCCTTCGCCGCCGTGTCGAGCGCAGTGTGGGAGTACGGCGTCGAGGTGTGGAACGCGCACCCCTCGGCCAACGACCTCGTGTGGACGCCCCTCGGCGGCGCCCTCCTCGGCGAGCTGCGCTTCACCACGTGGGAGCTCGCGGCGAGGCTCCCGCGCGCGGCCCGCATCGTCGTGCGCGCGCTCGTCGACCCCTTCGGCGAGCTCGAGCGCGCCGCGGGATCGCCTTGCTAGAAAGCGCTTTCAGACGTTCATGGGCAACCCGGCGCGCTGCCACAGGGCCGTGCCCGCAAGGTACACGAGCAGCAACCCCGCACCCGCGTAGGTGGCACCCACGCAGTCGGCCCGCGAGATGCGCTCGGCCCCCTTCGCGCGACGAAACATCGCCTGCCCGATGGG
>CAISKJ010000860.1 GCA_903885885.1 uncultured delta proteobacterium | reverse complement strand
GGGCTCACCGGACGAGCCCTGCTACGACGCGACCTGCGGCGGGCGCGCGGGCACACGCGCGTGCGTCAACTGCATCCGCGCGGCCTGCCAGGCGACCCTCCCTCGCTGTGCGCCAGGCGAGAGGCAGCTCTGCGTGATTCCCGGCATCGCGTGCCCGGGCCACCGCACGTGCAACGCGTCGTGCCAGTTCGCGGCGTGTGCGGTCGACGCCGAGGTGTGCAACTACCGCGACGACAACTGCGACGGTCGCGTCGACGAGGGCCTCGGGCGCCCCTGCGACCAGACCTTTCAGCGCGGTGCGGCGAGGGCCCTCGACCTCACCGCCGAGTGGACGCCGTTGTACGAGGCAACCGCCAGCACGCCGTCAGACGCGATCACGCTCGCGGATGGCGCACGCGTCTTCGGGGCCGCAACGGTGCGCACGCCCTTTCCGCTCGCGGGCGACCTCGTGATCACCGGCCAGGTGCTGATCGGCCACGTCGAAACCGCACCGCTAAACTTCTTGCGCGGCACCTTCTTTTTGTATGTGACGACGCAGCCGCCGATCGGCGCCGGGTCCGCCATGATGTTTCCCCCCGGCACACGCGGCTACGAGGCCTCGGGCAACCTCATGAGCGCACCGAACCCGACCAGCGCGCGGCTCTCGGCGCTCGACGCCGACGGGGTGACCCTCCTGCGCTCGGGGATGCTCGCCGCAGACGTCGTGGGAAACTACGTCGGCGGACAGCCGGACTCGACGACGCCGCGGCGACACGATTTTCGCTTCCAGCTTCGCAACGGCGGACTCAGCTTCGGCCTTGTGTGGACGGGGTATCCGATGCCCATCAACAGCGCGACGGACCCGCGCGGCGCGGCGCTCGTCGGCCGGCCTGTGTACGTCACCGCAGCCGTGTTCGACGACACGAGGCGCACCTACGCGCAGCTCGTCCGCGTCGACCTGCACCGTGGGGCGGTGGAGCCCGCGGGAGGCCCCTGCGCCGACAGCACGCCCCCCGAACCCTACTGCCCTCGATGACCCCATCGACGAACGCCATCCCGAAAGCGCACCTCGTGAAGACTTCGATCACTGCGACCACCCTGCTCCTCGCGTTGGCGAGTGCGCACTGCGACAACAGCGCGCCGCCCACCGTGCGCGATGCGTCGCCCGAGGCCGCCACCGACGCGGCGCTCGATGCCGTCGCGTTCGATGTGCCGCGCGACACCGCGCCCTCCACCGACAGCGCGCTCGCCGACGACACCGGCGACGACACCGCCGACGTACCGCCCATGCCGCCGCCCGACGTGACGCTGGCGTCAGGATGCACACGCGGACCTGACCCCTGCGACATGGACAGCGACGGCGCGCGAAGCGCCGCCGTGGGTTGCGGCGGCGACGATTGCGATGACCTCGACTGCCATCGCTACCCGCGCAACGTCGAGGTGGCCGACGACGCGGGCCACGACGAAGACTGCAACCCCTGCACGGTGGCGCCCGCGAGCAGCGACCGCGACGGCGACACCGCCCTCGCCCGGCGCTACTTCAACCGCTGGAACGCTGCAGGCGAGCGCCCCCGGTGCGAGAGCTCCCCGGGCGTCGAGGTGTGCCCCGACGCGGCCAACCCCCGCTGCGGCGCGTCTGCCGAGGCC
>CAISKJ010000859.1 GCA_903885885.1 uncultured delta proteobacterium | reverse complement strand
CTCGTCGCCCGCGACGAGGTCGACCACGTCGGTGAGGCGCGGCACCTCGAGCGGGGTGCGCGCGCAGGGCACGGCGACGCCCGTGGCGGTGCAGGTCGACGGGGCGCGCTCGAGGCCGAGCTGCCCGCGGTCGTTGGCGCCCCAGCAGTACACCCGCCCGCTCGCGAGGGCGCAGGTGTGGCGCGCGCCCGTCGCGAGGGCCGTGACGTCGGTGAGGGCGGGGACCTCGACGGGCGCGGTGCCCGGGAGCGTTGCGCCGTTGCCGAGCTGCCCCGCCGCGTTGCCGCCCCAGCAGCGCACGACGCCCGCGGCGGTGAGCGCGCACGCGTGGGCGCCGCCGGTGCGCACCGCGGTGACGTCGGTGAGGCCCGGCACCTGACGGGGGTAGAGGTGGCACGCGACGCCGCGCGTCTGCCCCGCGGAGAGGGCGACGGGCACAGCTCGGTGCTCTCGTAGCCGAGCTGGCGCTCGTCGTTGCGGCCCCAGCACCAGACGGTGCGATCGGCGAGCGCGGCGCAGGCGAAGCGCGCGCCCACGTCGACGGAGACCACGCAGCGGCTGCGTCCGCCGTCGCCGCAGTCGAAGACCACGGCGTCGGGCGCGGCGGGCGCGTCGGGCGTGTCGGTCACGGTCGCGCCCTCGGAGCAACTCAAGAGCCCGAGGGCCATCGCGCACGGCAAGAAGAGCTTCGTCACGCGACGACCATAAGACACTCTCCCCGCGCGCGTCGCGCCCATCACCGCTCGGAGACGCAGAACCCGGCCCACTCGGCGGGCGGGCGCGCGTCGACGGGGGGCGCGAAGCTCCCGACGAAGAGCACGCCGAGGCCGTCGCGGTCGCAGGCCGCCTCGGCGCGCCACACGACCAGGGCCTCTTGCTGCGTGCGCAGGGCGCGCAGGGCGTCCTCGAGGCGCGCGTCGAGCTCGCTCGCGAGGGCGATGCGCGCGAACTCGTCGGCGGTGAGCATCGCGAGGGCGCGGTGGATCTTGCGCAGCCCCGCGTCGCACGCCGCCACGTCGGCGAAGCACGCGCGCGCGGGCGCCTCGAGCGCGGCCAGGGCAACGAGGGCCGCGCGCAGCCGGTCGGGGCGCCGGAGGTTGAAGGTCACAGCGTCGATGGCGTCACCCAGCTTCGTCATGGTGGCGTCACCGTAGCGTCACGGGGCTCGCCACCGCGAACCCGCGGGGTCACATTGACATTGCGCGTCTCTCGGTGCGCGGCGCCGGGGCGGAGCTCTGGAGAGCGCCCTACGCGCCGGGGAGCACGTACGAGTACACGCGGTAGCGGAACTCGCTCCACGCGCGCTCGCGGGCCGGGCCGTCGGGCACGAGGGGTCGCGCGACGGGCGCGTGCCGCACGCGGATGCGCACGGCGCGACGGCGCTCGGTGAACCTGCGCGGAATGAGGAACTCGTCTTCGCGCCAGCGGCGGTTCGAGGTCTGAATGGTGCGCTCGCCGACGCCGAGCTCGGTGGCGGGGTTGGAGTACACGCACTGGTTCGACCCCGCGGTGTACCAGACGCCCGCGGCTTCGAAGCGCGCGCCGGGGAGGTCTTCGGCGACGGAGACCTCGGCGCGCTGGTCGGGCCACGCGTAGTCGAAGGTGCGGCGCAGCATCACGCCCACGTTGTCGGGGTCGACGCGCACGGTGAACTCCGACGTGCCCGCCGTGTGGCGCCCCGTGTCGGTGACCGTGGGGATCACCTCGCGGCCGTCGACCGTGTCGACGCCGAGCTCGTAGCGCGACGTGAGCGACTCGGGCGCGGTGGCCATGGCCGACGCGTAGGCGTGGGCGGCCTCGTCGGCGGCGTCGCCCACGTCGAGCGCGTCGCTAGGCACGAGGCACGCGCCCGGACGACCGTACCAGTACGTGACCGAACGATAGTGCTCCGTCGACTCGTTGAGCCCCGCCGTGTTCGAACTGAATGCGCGCGTTGCGGCCGAAGGGCATCGCGTCGGCGACGAGGTGCCGATAGGCCGACTGGATGAGGTCGTCGGGCCCCTGCGACTCGCGCGGGTCGCCCACGCCGGCGGGGTGGCCCACGAGCGGGAGGGTCATGGTTTGACCGCCCCAGTAGTCGCCGCCGCCGGCCCACTCCTCGGTGCCGGTGCCGTAGCCCTGCGGCGACTCGGCGTCGTCGAAGAAGAAGCGCGGGTCGCCCTCGAGGGTCGAGAGGTTGGCGCG
>CAISKJ010000858.1 GCA_903885885.1 uncultured delta proteobacterium | reverse complement strand
AGGCCCTCCGCGGCGTGCGCGGGGTGTACCTCAGCAACGACGGCACCTACGAGACCGTAGGGTTTCGCGGCTTCGGGCTCCCGGGCAGCTACGGCAACCGCGTGCTGGTGCTCGTCGACGGGCACCCCGCCAACGAGAACTGGTACAACGGCTCGTTCATCGCCTACGACGCGCGCGCCGACCTCGAAGACGTCGAGCGCATCGAGGTGGTGCGGGGCCCCGGCTCGGTGCTCTACGGATCCAACGCCTTCTCGGGCATTATCAACGTGGTGACGCGCGGGCGCACCTCGCCCAACGGCGCCGACGTGGGCCTCTCGACCAGCCAGTACGGCAACGTGCGCGGCCGTGTGGGCGTGCGCTGGAGCCGCGGCAACATGGGCTTCTGGGCCTCTGTCGCGGGCGCCTACGGCGTGGGGAGAGACTTCTACTTCCCCGAGCTGGCGCGGCCCGCGATGGGCACCACGCCCGCGGTCGACGGGAACTCGCGCGGCGCCGACGGGTTTCAAGCGGGCACCGTGACGGGCCGCTCTGGTGGCGCGATTTCACCCTGCAGTGGCTCTACAACATGCGCCACAAGAGCGTGGCGACGGGCGAGTACGACACGCAGATCGGCAACCCGGGCACCTTCTGGCGCGACTCGCGCGGCTTCGTCGAGGCCCGCTTCGAGCCGCACCTCACCGACACCGTGCAGCTCTTCACCCGCGCGTACGCCAACCAGTTTGGCTTTCGCTCGCGGTACATCTTCGGCGGCGACGTCGAGAACGACCAGGAAGACTTTCTCGGCCACGTGGTGGGCGCCGAGGCCCGCGTGGTGTGGAACCCGTTTCGCGCGCTGCGCCTCACGGTGGGCACCGAGGGGCAGTTTCACGTGCTCGCGCAGCAGACCGGCGGGCCCGTTTCGAACCCCACGGCGTACCTCAACGGCGACCACCCCTACCAGATCGCCGCCGGGTACCTCAGCCTCGACGGCAGCCCCACCGACTGGTTTCGCTACTCGGCCGCCGCGCGCCTCGACTGGTACAGCACCTTCGGCGCCACCATCAACCCGCGCCTCGCGCTGATCTTTCACCCCTACGCGCGCGGCACGCTCAAGGTCATGGGCGGCTCGGCCTTTCGCGCGCCCGCCGTCGCCGAGCTCTACTACCAGAGCGACTCGCAGATCGCGAACCCCAACGTGCAGCCCGAGCGCACGTACTCGGGTGAGATCGAGTACTCGCACCGCCTCTCGTCTTCGTGGACGCTGCTCGGGTCGGGCTTCGTCAACTACACCACGAACCTCATCGCGCTCGCCGACGTGCCCGGCATGACCGATGTGCTTCAGTACCAGAACAACACCACGCCCATCGTGACGCTGGGCGCCGAGGCCGAGGTGCGCCGCGAGTGGCGCCAGGGCTGGATGGCCTCGGCCTCGTACTCGTTTCAACGGTCACGGTTTACGGGCGCCGACGCCGCCTCGCTGCGCGAGGTGCCCAACTCGCCCGAGCACCTGTTCTCGCTCCGCGGCTCGGCCCCGGTGGTGCCTGGTGTGTTCCTCGTGACCTCGAGGCTCAGCTTCGAGGGGCCGCGCTTCGACCGTAATTTCCGCGCGACGGACCCCGCGCAGGGCACCACCGACCTCGCCCTGCTGTGGGACATCGTGCTGTCGGGGCGCGTCGAGCGCTGGGGCCTTCGCTACGCCATCGGGGCGTACAACATCATCGACTGGCGCTACTCGGTGCCGGTGAGCCCCGAGCTCCCCATCTCGTCCGTTCCGCAGAACGGTCGCACCTTTCTCGCCTCGATGGGCCTCGACTTCTGACCGCAGCGCGGACCCCGCGACGGCGGGGTCGAGCGCGTTGCTTCATCACCGAGTCGGCACGTTGAACGCGTACTCGACGCGCCACGCGGGCGTGCCGAAGGGCGTGAAGGGCCAGTGAAACACGGCGGTCTCGATGCAGGCGCCGACGGGCTCCTGGTTGGCGCGGCCGGTGATGTCGACGACCGACGCGCGCCCCGTGCGACCGTTGTACGTCACCGCGAGTTGCACCATCGTGCCCACGTTGGCGCCCGACACACAGCGGCGCACCGCCGACTCGATCTGCGTGCGCACACGGAGCTGATCGGAGGGGCTCGGACGAAGCGGCAGGGCGAAGACGGCCCCCGCAGCGACCGCCGCCGTGCGGGGCGCTGTGGCGACGGGCAACGCTGCGACGGGCGGCGCTGCGACGGGCGGCGCTGCGACGGGCGGCGCTGCGACGGGCGGCGCTGCGACGGGCGCTGCTGCGAGAGGCGCTGCTGCGACGGGCGGCGCTGCGACGGGACGCGCCTCGGGCACGGGGAGCAGCGCGTACTGTGAGGGCGACACGGGGGGCGCGTTGGCCGAGAGGTGGGCGACGTACATCTGGCTGCCGCCGAGGATGGCCGCTGCGGCGACGAGCGAGACGCCGAGGATCTTCGCGGTGTCGGGGTGCATCGCGCGCGGGCCCTTGCGGGGCACCGGACCGAAGCCGCGGCTCGCGAGGGCGCTGCGCACGCGGGGAGGCACCGACGGCGGATCGGAGTCGGCGCGCGCGCGGGGGGCGGCGCTCACGCGCGCGTCGGCGCGAACGATGGCGCGCGTGCGGAGCGTGACGTCGGGCGAATCGTCGTTGGCGAACTCGACGGAGCGCACGGCCGGCGGAGGGAGCGGGAGCTCCACGGAGACGCGCTCGTGGGAGGCGTCTTCGACGGGCGGCGCGTCGGGCGCCACGATGGGGCCTGGCGCGAGGGTTTGCACCGCCGGGGCGAGCTTGACCGGGGCCGCGTCGGCGGCGATGTGGCGGCTGTGGGGCGAGGCGCTGCTCACGCGCGCGCCGTTGAGGCCCGAGCCGTAGATGTGCGTCGCGGTGCGGGGCAGCGGGGGAGGGCGCGAGGTGATGGGGGCCGCGGGGTGGGGCTCGCTGGGAGGCGACGACGCGCGGGCGCGGCGCGAGCCGTTGAGGGGCGTGGTGCCGGGCGGGTCGCCGAAGTGCGAGGACTCGTCGCGCGATGAGTTCTCGCGCGCGATGCGCTGCGCGGCCATTTCGAGCGCCGCTTCGAAGGCCTGTGAGAAGGCGCCCGCGGAGAGCGTCTCGGTCACGTCGGTGGACCACGCGCGGTAGAACACCGCGTCGAGCTCGCGGGGCAGGTCGGCGCGGAGCGCGCTCGCCGAGGGGCGCGTCTCGAGCATGATGGCCGCCCCGAGCGCCGCCTCGGTGTCACCCTTGAAGGGCAGCGTGCCCGTGAGGGCTTCGAACACAATGGAGGCGAGCGCGAACACGTCGGAGCGCGAGCTCGCGTGGTGGCGCAGCTCGTCGGGGCTGAGATACTCGCGGCGCACCGTGGAGATCTCTTCGGCGAGCCAGCCCGCGCGCGTGAGGGCGTGAATGAGCCCGCTCTCTTCGAGCCAGACGTCGCCCGCGTCGTCGAGCACGATGAGCTCGGGCGAGAGGCGCCGGTGCACCATGGAGGGTGAGCCCCCGTGGAGGGCCTCGAGCGCGCCCGCCAGCGCGGAGACCACACGCACCAGCAACGCCAGCTCGGCGTGGCCGCACCGCGCGGTGATCGACCGCAGCGTGGCGCCGCGCACGCGCTCGGTGATCACCACCGGCGTGCCGCCCTCGACGGCCGCCGCCATGACCCGCGGGAGCGCGGGGTGGCGGAGCTCCTGCAGGCGGGAGGCCTCGCGCGCAAAGGCAGAAGTCGACGCGGCGTCGCTTCGGGGCTCGACGTGGAGCACCCGCGCTTCGAAGTTGAAGTCACCTCCGCCCGCGGAGCGCGCGAGATACACCGAAACCCACGGGTCGTGCCGAAGGAGGCGCCCGCACACATAGGACCCACACACCGGTGTGCCCTCAACCAGGCTCGAACGCATCGCGCTCTCTTCTGTCATTGCTTCCCTTTCCGCGCACTCTACCTGGGACTCTGCCCGTTGTCTCGCAACCTCCAAGTTCGCGCCGCGCTGCATCTTGTCGATATTATAGAAGTCAACAAAATCACCCTGGTGAAGGCGCCTGCACACGCGACATTCGCTGCGAGTTTCTTGTCGGTTTGGCCTGCGGGCGTGTAGCGTGCGAGGCGTTCGTTCGAAGCGCGCCGTGCGGTGAGTGATGGGCGCTTCGGGTGGTCGGTGAGCGCTCGGGGTCTGCTGGGTCGATGAACCCGTCTGAATTGCCGCGGATGTGGCAGGGGCGAGAATCTGTGATGAGAAGGTTCGATGTACCGGTCGCGGGAAGGTCGCGACAGCGGTCGCTTGTCACTGCGCTCGCGGGCGTGGCGGCGCTGCTCTCGGGGGCGCCCTCGCGCGCCGAGGCCCAGGTGCTCCAGCGCTTCGCGCTCCGCGGCGAGGTCGGCGTGGGCACCATGCTCTCGAGCTATCAGCGCAACACCGAGACGCAGCAGTATGGCGGCAACGTGATGGGGTACGACAACCTCAACATTCAAGCCACGCTGCGTCTGGGGTTTACCCTCATCGACCCGCTGGTTGTTCAGCTCTCGTTCGCCAACGGGTTCTTTCCCACCAGCACGCAGAGCGGCACCGGTCGGCTCATGGCCTTTGAGGCCGGCCTTCGGGTAGAGCCCCGCATCGGCTCCGTGGGGCGGCTCTTCGTAGACGGCAACGTGGGCTACGCCCTCACGGGCCCCCTCGAGCGGGCGGCCCTCAACGCCGGTGTGGGCTTCGAGTTCACGCTCTCGCCCGCGGTGGCGCTCGGGCCCGTGGTGCGCGTCCACGACGTGCTCCAGCCGGGCACGGTGGTGAGCCCCAACCTCACCACCTACGACTTCGACGCCACGTACTGGTCCGCGGGGGTGTCCATCACCCTGCGCGTTCCCCCGGCGGCCCCGGCGGCGGCGCCGCT